>JAKURV010000030.1 GCA_022452035.1 Acidimicrobiales bacterium
CCTACGGCGAGAGCCTGGACCGGGCCCTGGTCGAGCGCCGCGCCGCATGGCGGGCCGAGGGCGCACCGCGGTGAGCGATCCGGTGGCCGTCGAGCCTGTCGCCCCCGAGTCGGACATCGCCCGCCACCTGGCGCGCCGTGCAGTCCTCGTCGCCCCGGTCTTCCTGGTTGGAGGCCTGATTGGCTGGGGGCCAACCGGCCTCTTCTCGGCGGCCCTCGGGCTCGTCCTGGTGGCGGTGAACTTCCGCCTCGGTGCTGCCATCATCACTCGGGCTACACAGATTTCCATTAACGCCCTCTACGGAGCCGTCCTCGGCGGCTACGTGGCACGGCTGGGTCTCATGACCGCCGTCGTGCTCGTCGTGAAGGCCGGCGGCTGGCTGGCCACTGTCCCCTTTGCCATCACCCTGCTCGTCACCCACCTCGGCCTTCTGGTCTGGGAGTCCCGGCACGTCGCCTTGACGCTTGCCGCTCCCGGTCGCCGACCGGCCAATCTGAACCGACAGGAGAAGCGCTCCACGTGAACGTGCTCGCACTTGACTTTCCGCCAGTCAGCCACCTGTTTGAGTGGCCCGACATGTTGTTCGGTGGGACCGCCTACGCGGTCAACAAGACGGTGCTTATCTACCTCGCTGCCGTAGCCATCACTGGGGCCATTTTTTTGTTAGCCGGTCGGAAAACTGGCTCGCTGGTGCCGGCCGGAATCCAGCACGTGGCCGAGTCGGGCGTGACGTTCATCGAGGAGTCAGTGGTAATGGAGACCATTGGCGAGGAAGGCAAGAAGTTCGTGCCATTCCTGACCACCATGTTCTTTTTCATTCTCTTCTCCAACATCTTCGAGGTGGTGCCAGGAATCCAGTTCCCGGCCAACAGTCGTATGGCAGTGCCGATCACCCTGGCCCTCGTTGTGTGGGTCATCTACAACTTCGTAGGCGTGCGTGCCCAAGGCCTAGGCGGATATCTCAAAAACTCTTTGTTCCCGCCGGGCGTGCCGGTGGCTCTGTATCTGATTGTGACACCTATCGAGTTGGTGTCGACCTTCGTCGTGCGACCCTTCTCACTGGCCATTCGGCTCTGGGCCAACATGGTTGCAGGTCACCTGCTACTGGTGACCTTCGCTGTGTTGACTCACACGCTTTGGTCGAATGGCTATGTGGGTGCTGTGGCGCCCTTTTCCATGCTGATCATGATGACCGGCTTCGAAATCTTGGTGTCAGTGCTACAGGCCTTCATCTTCACGATCCTGACTGCCGTGTACATCGGTGGCTCGCTCCACCCGGCGCACTGATCCGCTCACCGCAAATCGCCGTCCGCCAAAAGGCGGGCACGAAACCCCTACCGACAAATAACGACAAGTCTCCGGACCGGAAACACCGGCCGGGTGCATGAGAAAACAGGAGAATCCAAGTGCTCAACGTTCTGGCGCAGACGGGACCTGGTGAGATGCTCGAGGGCCTCAAGGCCATTGGTGCCGGTCTCGGTTATGGCCTAGCGGCTATCGGACCAGGTGTCGGTATCGGCACTGTGGTCGGTAACGCCATCTCCTCGATGGCCCGACAACCCGAGTCGGCTGGCATGGTCCGGACGACGATGTTCCTCGGTATTGCCTTTACCGAGGCACTCGCCCTGATCGGTTTCGTCGTCTTCATCCTCCTACTGCCCTGATTGGGTTCTACCCCCTCTAGGTATTCACGAGACCCTTCGAGAAGAGAGACGAACTATGCGAATCCGACGGAACCGCCTGTTAGCGGCCCCGCTGTTCGCCCTGCTAGGCATCGCGGCTTTTGCTGGCCCGGCCCAAGCCTCGGGCGAAAGTGTGGGCGGTTGTATGGCGGAAGTGATTCATGAGGCCGAGGAGCATCATGGAAAAGACCACGATGTGCTTCATGACGAGCACGTGCAGGATGACTTGGAGAAGTGCTTTGAGGCACCCAACCCGATCCTCCCAGAACTGAACGAGATCATCTGGGGTGGTGCCGCCTTCCTGATCCTGTTCGTACTCATGGTCAAGAAGGGCTTCCCGGCTGTCAAAGGGGCCATGGACGCCCGGGCTGAGAGGATTCGGAGCGACCTGGACGCTGCCGATCAGGCTCGGACAGACGCCCAGGCCGTACAGGCCGACTACGAAGCCCGCCTGGCCGACGCCAAGTCCGAGGCGGCCCGCCTCATTGACGAAGCCCGGGGGGCTGCCGACGAGTTGAAGGTCGACCTGGCTGCCCGCGCCGAGGCTGACATCGCTGAGATGCGAACCCGCGCCGCGACCGACATCGAGTCGCAGAAGGCCCAGGCCATCGCTGACCTCCGGGCCGAGGTGGCCGGAATCGCTCTTGGTGCCGCTGAGAGGGTGGTCCAGTCCAGCCTCGACGCCGAGGTCCAGGGTCGACTGATTGACGCTTACATCGACGAGGTAGCCAGCAGCGATGGCTGACCACACGGTGGCTGGCTACGCCGAGGCACTGTTTGCTGTGGCTGTGGCGGAGGGTAACCCGGCCGAAGTTGAGGACGAGTTGTTCCGGTTCGCCCAGGCTCTCCTGTCCAACGACGACCTCCGCTCGACCCTGGCCGACCAAGGTGTGGCGGCGCCCGTTCGGCAGCAGGTCGTGGAGGATCTGCTGGACGGGAAGGCTTCGGATACCACGTCGGCCCTTGTCTCGATGGTGGTCGGTGCCGGGCGCGCCACCGAGCTGCCCGCCATCGTGGAAGCGATGGTCCAGATGGGAGCAGCGTCGCGAAATAAGGCGTTGGCCACCGTCCGTTCCGCGGTCGACCTGACTGCCGAGCAGAGGGATCGTCTGGCTGCCGCTATCAACACTCGCACCGGCCGTGAGGTCGAGGTCAAAGTGGTCATCGACCCGTCCGTACTGGGTGGCGTGGTCACCGAGATTGGTGACGACATCATCGACGGCAGCGTTCGACGCCGCCTCAACCAGCTCCGTGAGAGCTTTCGCTAGGCCACCGGCCAGAGACAAGAGAGACACGACATGTCTGAACTGACGATCAACACGGCGGACATCGCCGCCGCGATCCAGAAGAACCTCGACAGCTTCGAGCCCAGCCTGGAACAGACCCAGGTCGGCCGGGTGCTTGAGGTGGGCGACGGAATCGCTCGCGTGTCGGGCCTGCCCGACGCCGCTGTAAATGAGCTTCTCCAGTTCGAGAGCGGTACCTTCGGGCTCGCCCTGAACCTCGACGAAGAGTCCATCGGTGCGGTAGTCCTCGGCGAGGTGGACGACATCGAGGAGGGCCAGACCGTCCGGGCGACCGGTGACATCCTGTCGCTGCCGGTGGGCGACGGTCTGCTGGGTCGCGTCGTCAACGCCCTCGGCGAGCCCATCGACGGCAAGGGCCCGCTGACCAACACTCAGCCCCGGCGCATGGAGATCCAGGCACCGGGGATCATGGGTCGTAAGCCTGTGCACGAGCCGATGCAGACCGGCATCAAGGCCATCGACTCGCTCATCCCCATCGGTCGTGGCCAGCGTGAGCTGATCATCGGCGATCGCAAAACCGGTAAGACGACGATCGCCATCGACACAATCATCAACCAGGCCGGCCAGGGCATGAAGTGCGTTTACGTGGCCATCGGCCAGAAGGCGTCCACCGTGGCCCAAAACGTGGCCGTGCTGGAAGCCCACGGAGCCATGGAGTACACGGTCGTGGTGGTCGCCCCGGCCTCTGACCCGGCGCCGTTCAAGTACCTGGCGCCCTACGCCGGATGCGCCATCGGCCAGCACTGGATGGACAACGGCGGCCACGCCCTGGCCATTTACGACGACCTGTCCAAGCAGGCCGAGGCCTACCGTCAGATGTCGCTCCTCTTGCGCCGCCCGCCGGGCCGTGAGGCCTACCCGGGCGACGTCTTCTACCTGCACAGCCGCTTGCTGGAGCGAGCGGCCAAGCTCAGCGACGATCTGGGTGCCGGTTCAATGACCGCCCTACCGGTCATCGAGACGAAGGCCGGCGACGTCTCGGCGTTCATCCCGACCAACGTGATCTCGATCACCGACGGCCAGATCTTCCTGCAGGACGACCTGTTCAAGTCGGGCGTGCGTCCGGCCGTAGACGTCGGTATCTCGGTGTCTCGGGTTGGCTCGGCCGCCCAGGTCAAGGCCATGAAGACGGCCGTGGGCACGCTCAAGTCCGACCTCCAGCAGTTTCGGGAGCTGGAGTCGTTTGCTGCCTTCGGCTCCGACCTGGACGCGGTGTCCCAGGCTCAACTGGACCGCGGCTACCGGTTGACCGAGCTCCTCAAGCAGGGCCTCAACTCGCCCCTGCTGGTCGAGGAGCAGGTCGTGTCCATCTGGGCCGGTACCCGGGGGCACCTCGACGGGGTGGACGTCAGCGACGTCGGCCGCTTCGAGGCCGACCTCTTGGACTGGTTCCGGACTCGTCACGCCGACGTGCTGGCCGGGATCCAGGAGACCGGAAAGATCGACGACGAGGACGCCTTCGAGGCGGCCATAGCGGCGTTCACCGAGCAGTTCGATGGCTCGACGGCTTCCGCCGGTCCCGCGCCGGATGCCGAGGCCACCGACACCGATTCCACCCTCGTGGATGCTGACACGACGCTTCCCGAAGAGGACATCTCGGAGATCAAGTGAACGCCGTGACCTATTCGCCGGGCTCCGTGGCATCCCGCTCCGTTTCCGACCGGCGCGCCCCCTCGACGAAGGGGGCGTGCTGTGGCCGGCGGTAAGGAGAGGGTGCTGCGACGCCGGATCGGCAGCGTTCAGAACACCAAGAAGATCACCCGGGCCATGGAGTTGATCGCCGCCACGCGCGTCGTGAAAGCCCAGCAGCGGGCTCGGGCGGCCAAGCCGTACGCCGAGCAGATCACTTCGGTGATTGAGAACCTGGCTGCCGGGGGCGCAGAGGTTGACCACCCGCTGCTCCGCCAGGTCGAGACGGTCCAGCGGGTGGGCGTGGTGGTGATCTCGTCGGATCGCGGCTTGGCCGGTCCCTACAACTCGGCCGTCATCCGGGCCGCCGAGCGTCAGGTGCAGAACGCTCGGTCGGAGGGAGCGGACTACTCGCTGATCGTGATCGGCAAGAAGGCCCGCGACTACTTCGCCTTCCGAAACTTCAACATCGACACGTACACCAGCGGCATCAGCGACAACCCGACCTACGAGGACGCCCGTCGGGTCGCCGACACGGTGGCCTCAATGTTTACCGAGGGCCGGGTGGACCGCGTCGAACTCGTCTACACGGAGTTCATCAGCCTGGGCTCCCAGAAGGTAGCCGTTCGTCGGTTCCTGCCGCTGGAGAGCACCGCGACCATCGCAGCGGAGGGCTCCGGCGATTCCGGGATTAGCGGATCGTTTGAGTTCGAGCCCTCCCCGGAGGCCGTGCTGGCTGCCCTTCTGCCCCGCTACGTGGAGGCTCGCCTGTTCGGCGCCCTGCTGGAGTCGGCGGCTTCCGAGCACGCCAACCGCCAGCGGGCCATGAAGGCGGCTACCGACAACGCGGAGGAACTGATTACCAAGCTCTCGCGCGAGATGAACCGGGCCCGTCAGGACGCCATCACCACCGAGATCATGGAGATCGTCAGCGGTGCCGAGGCACTGGGGTCTGACGACACCAAGACCAAAGAACCCGTCGCCGCCGGCGTCGAGGCCTGAACCAGCACACGATCGAAGTAGAGCCAGGAGCAATCATGACCGACACCGCTCTCAAGGACGGCCGTATCGTCGGCATCGCCGGACCGGTGATCGACGCGGAGTTCCCCCAGGGTGAGCTTCCCGAGATCAACACGGCCATCGAGTTCGACGTTGTGGTAGACGGAGCGACCGTCACCATCGTGGCCGAGGTGGCCCAGCAGATCGGCGACAGCCGGGTGCGCGCCATCGCTATGAAGCCGACCGACGGCCTGACCAGGGGCACCACGGTGCACAACACGGGCCAGGGCATCAGCGTGCCGGTGGGTGACGCCACCCTTGGCCATGTGTTCAGCGTGACCGGCCAGGGCCTCGACGACCCGACGGCCGGCCAAGGAGCCGAGCGCTGGGAGATCCACCGTTCGGCTCCGTCGTTCGACTCGCTAGAGCCCAAGGCACAGATGTTCGAGACCGGGGTAAAGGTCATCGACCTGCTCACCCCGTACCTGCAGGGCGGCAAGATCGGTCTGTTCGGCGGGGCGGGGGTGGGCAAGACGGTACTCATCACCGAGATGATCAACCGGGTGGCCACCAACCACGGTGGCGTGTCGGTGTTCGCCGGCGTGGGCGAGCGCACCCGCGAGGGAACCGACCTCCTCCTGGAGATGGGCGAGTCGGGCGTGCTCTCCAAGGCCGCCCTGGTATTCGGCCAGATGGACGAGCCGCCGGGGGTCCGCCTGCGGGTGGCTCTGTCGGCCCTGACCATGGCCGAGTACTTCCGCGACGTACAGGGCCAGGACGTGCTGCTGTTCGTCGACAACATCTTCCGGTTCGTGCAGGCCGGTTCCGAGGTATCGACTCTGCTGGGTCGCATGCCGTCGGCCGTCGGCTACCAGCCGACGCTGGCCGACGAGATGGGAGACCTGCAGGAGCGAATCACCACAACCCGTGGCCGGTCGATCACGTCGATGCAGGCCGTGTACGTGCCGGCCGACGACTACACCGACCCGGCGCCCTTTACGTCGTTCACCCACTTCGACGGCACCACCGAGTTGAGCCGCGACATCGCTGCCCTCGGCATCTATCCGGCCGTGGACCCCTTGGCCTCCACCTCGACCATCCTCACTCCCGAGGTGGTCGGCCAGAAGCACTACGACACGGCCCGCCGCGTCCAGGAGATCCTTCAGCGCTACAAGGAACTACAGGACATCATCGCCATCCTCGGGCTTGACGAGCTCTCCGAGGAAGACAAGATCACCGTGTCCCGGGCCCGCAAGGTCCAGCGGTTCCTGTCTCAGCCCATGAACGTGGCCGAGGTGTTCACCGGCCTGCCCGGCGTGACCACGCCTGTCGAGGAGACGGTCGACTCGTTCGCCGCCCTCGTGGACGGTGAGTTGGACGACTTGCCCGAGCAGGCATTTCTGAACGTGGGTGGCGCCGAGGATGCGCGGCGTAGAGCCCGCGAGCTGCAGGGCTGACGTTCGCCATGACGTTCCAAGTCGAGCTGGTCTCCCCGGAGGCCATCTCCTACAGCGGTGAGGCCGAGATGGTCATCGCCCGGACGCTCGAGGGTGGCGACATCGCCTTTCAGCCCGGCCACGTTCCGTTCATCGGTGTGCTGGCCGTCTGGTCGGTCGACGTGGTCCGGCCCGACGGGAACCGGGACACCATCGCCGTGCACCAGGGCTTCGTCCAGGTGGCCGGTACCCGGGTGAGCATCCTGTCTGACGTCTCGGAGCCCTCTGCAGACATCGATGTGGACCGGGCCCGCGCGGCGAAGGGCAACGCTGAGGCGGCGCTTACCACCGACCGGAACAACGCCGAGTTGGCCGGTGCGCTGGCCCGGGCTGAACTACGCCTCCGGGTGGCAGGCGCTGACGCCTGAGCCGTCCCAGACGTACCGCTGGTCGCCGTCGGCTCAGTAGACGGGCGAGAACTCCTCGAGCTTGTCCAGCACGTGGTGCGCCTCGATCATGCGCACGGTGCGTGACTTGGACCGCATGACCAGCGACTGGGTGTGGGCCTTGCCCGAGGTGTAGTGCACGCCCTTGACCAGGTCGCCGTCGGTGATGCCGGTGGCCGAGAAGAAGCAGTTGTCCCCAGCCACCAGATCGTCGGTAGCCAGCACCTGGTCTAGGTCATAGCCGGCCTCCAGGGCGGCGGTGCGCTCAGCCTCGTTGCGGGGCCACAGGCGTCCCTGGATGGCCCCATCCATGCACTTCAGGGCGGCGGCCGAGATGACGCCCTCCGGCGTGCCACCGATGCCGAACAGCACGTCGGCCCCGGAGTCCCGCCAGGCGGTCGAGATGGCGCCAGCCACGTCACCGTCTGGGATAAGCCGGATGCGGGCCCCAGAGGCCCGGACCTCGTTGATGAGCTCAGCGTGGCGGTCCCGGTCCAGGATTACTGCCGTCAGGTCCCGAACGTCTTCCTGCTTGGCCTCGGCGATCCGGCGGAGGTTTTCGGTCGCTGACTCCGCGATGTCGATCACTTCGGCACACTCTGGCCCGACGGCGATCTTCTCCATGTAGACGCACGGCCCCGGGTCGAACATGGTGCCGCGGTCGCTCACCGCGATGACGGCGATGGCGTTGGCCCGACCAAGCGAGGTCAGCGTGGTTCCGTCGATGGGATCCACGGCGATGTCGGCGGCCGGCGGTTGGCCATTGCCGATCCGCTCGCCGTTGAAGAGCATTGGCGCCTCGTCCTTTTCACCCTCACCGATGACGACGATGCCGTCCATGGCCACGGTGTCCAGCACGTGGCGCATGGCGTCCACGGCGGCTCCGTCGGCCCCCTCCTTGTCTCCCCGGCCCATCCACCGAGAGGCGGCCAGCGCGGCCGCCTCGGTGACCCGACAGAGGTCGAGAGCGAGGTTGCGGTCGGGTACCTGGGCGTCGACAGTCATGGGGAGTGAACCTAGCCCCGTGGCGCAGCAGTGGCGTCCCCGAATCCGGTGGTCCGGTGTCCGGCCTCCGGGTGGCAGGATGACCGCCGTGGCGTGGTGCTTCCAGTGCGGGATCCAGTACTCACCGGGGGTCGAGGACTGCGTGGAGTGTGGGTTGGCCCTGGTGGACGAGGCCCCGGTGGAGGCCGCCGAAGTAGGGAGCAGTGACGAGGACCAGTTGGCCTACGAGCTTCACGAGTGGGCAGGGGAGAGCCGTCGGATCCTGGACCAGGTCTTGACCGCTGACGGCATCGCCCATGCCTGGCAGGGGGCAACGCTGGTTGTGCGGGCCGACGACGAGGAAGCCGTAGACCGGGCGGTGGTCGAAGCGGACGAAACCGGCGGTCCGGCACTAGACCCCGAGGCTGAGAAGCTGGCCTACGAGGTGGGCGACTGGGCAGCTGATGAGCAGTCGGCGTTCAGCGAGCTGCTGGTCCGCCTGGGCGTCCCCCACGAGTTCGATGAGGTGGGCGACCTGGTGGTGCAGGCCGACGACGAAGAGGCGGTGGAATCGGCGCTGGACGCCTTCCAGGGTGGGTCCGACGAGCGTCCCGAGCTGGAAGGCCTGGGCGCCAATGGCCTGCTCAGTGACCTGTTCGTGGCCTGCGACCGGTTGCGGCGCGATGCCCGGGATCTAGCCGGTATCGATCGCTTGGTAGAGCTCTCCCCGGTCCTAATCGGCCACCGACCACCGTTTGGGATTGATGGGCAGCTTTGGAACGCCCTCGGCGGCCAAACCGCTGAGCTGGTGAACCTTCTGGGCCGGGGTGACGCCGACCCGGAGGAGGTGTCGGGCCTAGCTGCCGGCCTGGCCGGGGTGCTCCGCCAGCTGACCTGAGGCCCCGCCTTGCGGGGATGCCTGGCACCGGGGGAGGCTCAGCGCTCGGTCGGGAACCTCCCGGCGGAGGAAGAAGGAGAGGCCGTGCGTTTCATCCAGATCATTGAGTCCGAGGGGGATGTGGCCGAAGAACTGGCCGGCGTGCAGGGCTACGCGGAGCAGGCAGCCGGCGACGAGACCGTGAAGGTCGAGCGGGTCACCGTCTGCGGTGACCGGGACCGCCCAGGGACCGTCATCATGATCGCTGAGTTCGCCTCGGCCGATGCCGCCAAGCAGAACGACGAGCACGAGATCACCCAGGAGGGGGCGGCCAACGCCCCCGACGGCACCACCTACCGGAATCTGGACGTCCACGGCGTCGTCGAGATGTGAGCCGCGGGCCGCCGATGGCGGCCCCAACGACCAGCCTCAGCCGGCCCGCAGCGCCCGCCAGAGCGACCGATACGAAGGCCACTCCAGGTCGCCGACATAGCCGTCGGCGACTAGCGCAGCGTGCAAGCGGGGCAGGTTGCGGTACGGCACCGTCATGTCGGCGTGGTGAGCCAGGTGGTAGCCCACCCCAAAAGGCACCATGACCAGCTTGGCCGGAAGGGTCTGTCGAACATGGTGGGTGGTGGACCGCCGGTCCGGTGAACGCGTCATACCTCCGTGCTCGGCGATGGCTCGAATCCGGTTCAGCCCCTGATACAGGGTGGCCCACGGCAGCACCCACAGCAGCGGGTACAGCCACGGATAGCCCGAGATCCAGAAGGCACCGAACACCAGGGCCTGCCCGGCCAGGAACCGATAGGTGAGGCGTCGATGCCGGATCTCGCCGAGGCGCTGGAAGCGGGGCCGCACGATTCGAAAGGCCGACACGCCCAGCAGGTCCCGTCGGTGCTTGCGGCGCATCGAGGCGGCGCTGATCGGGTACTGCGAGTAGAGCAGGAAGTCGGGTTCCTTCGGTCCGAACTCATCACGGTGGTGGTTGATGTGGCCGATCCGGTAGCCGTGGCCGCCCGTTCCGAAGGTCAACCAGCCGATCAGGTTGATACCGACCAGGTCGTTGACCCGTCGATTGGAAAACAGCACCCGGTGCGCCGCCTCGTGGTGGAGGATGAACAGCCGGTTCTGGGCTGCTGGCATAAGCAGGAAGGCCACAACCCAGCCGACTGGGTGGGAGGTGGCCACAGCGGCGGCCACCACGGCAACCGGGAAGAGGACAGCGCCGGCCACCGTCAGGGCATTGTGTCCGTCGGGGATCCTCCGCAGCGACTCACGGAAATTGCCCTTCGGGCGCCCGTCGGGGTGGAACCGCTCGCTGCCGGCGAAGGCCGGTGGCGAGGGGGTCATGCCGCCGGTCATCGAGGTGATCAGCGCCGCGTGTCGAGGGGCGTCATCCGGAGAGCGGGACTCCATGTGGGGAGGATACCGACGGTCGGTTCCCCGGCCCCGATCGGACCGGTCAATCGGACGGCCGGGGCTACCCTCCGACGATGCCCACCACGCCGGCCGTTTCCGGCCTGTTCCTCACCCCCGGGGCGGGTAGCGACCGCGACCACCCGAGCCTGGTGGCCCTTGAGGAACGTCTGGCCCCCCTGCCGGTGGAGCGCATGGACTTCCCGTACCGGAAGGCAGGAAAGCCGTTCCCCGACCGGGCTCCGATACTGGTCGGGGCGGTGTACGACGGCGTGGCCGCTATGGCGACCGACCGGGGGATCGACCCGGCGAGGCTGGTGCTGGGCGGTCGCAGTATGGGGGGCCGGATGTGCTCGCTGGCCGTGGCCGACGGGCTCCCAGCGGCCGGCCTGGTACTGGTCGGCTATCCGCTGCACCCTCCGAAGAAGCCCGAGAACCTTCGGGTCGACCACTTTGGCGACCTCGACGTGCCGTGCCTGTTCGTGTCTGGCGACCGCGACGAGTTCGGGTCGCCCGCCGAGTTCGACGCCCACCTGTCGGCCATCCCTGGCCCGGTCACTGTGGTCCGGTTAGCGGGTAAGCGACACGACCTGAAGGGAGTGGAGGACCAGGTGTGCGACGCCGTCCAAGAGTGGCTAGTCAGCCTCTAGACGGGAACGTCGCCGGGGTTGAGGTCCTCCAACTCCACCCGGGCCGTCTCTGGGAACCAGCGCAGTACCAGTACGGCAGCCAACACAGGCCCGACGGCGACCACGAGGAAGGCCGGGCCGTACGAACCGAACCGGTCGGCCAGCACGCCAACGACCAACAGCCCGGTGGCGCTACCGGCAACCCCGAGGGTGACGATCAGGCCGTTGGCCCGGGCCCGGTTCCGGGTCGAGAACAGCTCCGGTCCATAGACGCCAAGGGCCACGGTCAGCGAGCCCAGCGCCGTGCCAACCACTGTTGAGGCCCACATAGCGGTTCCGGTGGCGTGGTAGCCGACCACCACGAACACCGTGCCGCCCAACAGGCCGAGGGCCCCCACACCCCGTCGGCCACGGGTGTCGGCCCACCGGCCAGCCAGGAAGATCCCGATGCCGGCCGGGGTGGTGGTCAGCAGCGTGAACAGGGTGATCCCGGCCGCCGAGTAGCCCCGGTGGTCCTTCAGGAAGTCGTTCTGGAACTGACTGGCCGGGGCGGCGAATACCAGCAGGAGGAACGAGGCGACGGCCAACATGAGCAACCGGTAGCCCTCGACCTTTCGGCGGCCCCCGATGTTTCCGTTGAGGACCGCTTGCTCCGACCCGATGTTGGCGGTGTAACGGAGCGACTCGGGGAGCCTACGGCCTACGGCTACCAGGCCCGGGATGGCCACCACGGGGACCAGGTAGACGGCCCGCCAACCCCGAGGGTCAAGGTCGGCTACCGGCAGGACCCATACGGCCATCCCCGCCCCGAGCGCCGCACATAGGGCCAGTACGCTGACCCCGTAGGCCCGAGAGCCCCGAGGGAGCTCCTCGGCGGCGAACACTCCGATAAGGATGCCCACGCCCATGGTTAGGCCTCGGGCCAGCAGTTGGGTGCTGCCGAGGAACCAGAGGCCCGGGGAAAGCGCCCCCAACGCCGTGGCGGCTACGGCGGCCAGCGCGGTGGCCACCAGGAGGCGACGTCGGCCACGACGGTCGGCCAGGGCCACCACGCCGAGGGCGACCACGATGCCGAGGCGCACTACGGCCAGCGTTACACCCTGGGCGGTGTCGCCCCGCCCGAACTCGTCGGAGGCGAAGGTGATGGTCTGGGTGATGACGGTACCCAGGTAGCCGTCGACCACCTGGACGCAGGCCAGCAGGCACAGGACGCGGGTAGCCCGAGCGTCGAGCCGGTCGGGTGGTGCCCACCACGGCACCCGGCGGGCCCGCACCGCCCATCGGAGGGGTAGGGCGAACAGGGGCCGCCACACCGCGACGGCTGTCCGGTAGGTGATTGTCTCCACTACCCGATGAGTTCCGTCCCTACCCCCATCGACTTGGAGGGTCCGCTCCCAAGAGTGGAACGGTCCGTGGTCCAGAGTGAACCGGTCCCTGCCGACCGCCACCTCGCTGACTAGGTCGTTTCGGGGACGCCTCAGCTCAGCCAGGCCGCGATCGTCCACCTCGTGAGATACGACCACTGAAGTGGTGCGGTGGCGGTCGCCATCGGGCGAGCTGGTGGTGATGGGCTGCCCTCCGGTGCGCTCGACTGCCCACCATACTGAGGGGATGGAACTCCCCTCGGACGACCGCGACCCCTCCGCCGGAGGGCGCTCGGTGATCCGGGTCCGGCAGTCGGGCCCGCTTTCCGGTTCAGTCCGGGTGTCCGGGGCCAAGAACTCGGTGCTGAAGCTGATGGCGGCCGCTGTCCTGGCCCCCGGCCGGTTCACTCTGCATAACGTTCCCCGTATCGTCGACGTGGCCCTCATGGCCGATCTGCTGGAGGGCATGGGGGCGAAGGTCGCCCACGTCGACGACGTGCTGACCATCGACGTGCCCGAGCAGATGGTCCCCGAGGCTCCCTATGAGTTGGTGGAGCGCATGCGAGCCTCCATTGTGGTGCTGGGGCCGCTCCTGGCCCGGTTCGGCGAGGCCCGGGTGTCGGTACCGGGAGGCGACGACTTCGGCCACCGCCCGATCGACATGCATCTCCGGGCCCTGAAGGAGCTAGGGGCCACCTTCACGGCCAGCCACGGGTACATCGAGGGACGGGCAGAGCGCCTACTGGGGGCCCGGGTCATCCTGGAGTACCCGAGCGTGGGGGCCACCGAGAACCTCTTGATGGCCGCCGCGCTGGCCAAGGGCACCACAGTGATCGACAACGCGGCCCGGGAACCCGAGATCGCCGACCTAGCTGCTTTCCTAAACCTCATGGGGGCCGACGTGGAGGGGGCGGGCGGTTCCACCATCACCGTGGAGGGGGTGGAGCGCCTGCGGGCAGTTACCCACACGGTGGTTCCTGATCGCATCGAGGCCGCCACCTACCTGGCCGCCGTTGGGATGGCCGGCGGGGAGGTCCGAGTTCATGGTGCTCGGGCCGACCATATGGAGATGCTGCTAGAGAAGCTGGGCGCCATGGGTCTACGGGTCGACGACGGGGGCGATGTCCTCTGGGTCACGGCACCCGAGCGGTTGCGCTCCATCGACGTGTCCACGCTGCCCTACCCCGGGGTGGCCACCGACTACAAGCCGCTGCTCGTGGCCTTGCTCTCCGTGGCCGACGGAGTGGGGATCCTCACCGAGAACGTGTTCGCCGGACGCTTCAAGTACATACCCGAGATGGTGCGGATGGGGGCCGACATCCGGGTAGAGGGTCACCACGCGGTGGTCCGCGGGGTCCCGGTGCTGTCCGGTGCTCCGGTGCGGGCTCCCGACATCCGGGCCGGAGCCGCCCTGGTCGTTGCCGGCCTGGCCGCCGAGGGCGAGACGTTGGTGGCCAACGCCCACCACGTGGAGCGTGGCTACCAGGACCTGGTGGGGAACCTCTCCCGCCTGGGGGCCGATGTCTCCTGAGGTCAGGAGGCGTCGTCGCCGTCGGCCGGTGGTCGGCCGGCCCGTCTTGACCGCCGGTCGGCCAGCCACAGCAGGCCGGCCACCACGGCCACCGGTCCGGCCACCAGAAGCTTCTCGTCCCAACCACCCTGGTGGGCCAGCAGTGCGGAGAGGTTGGGCATTGGGCCAATCTACGGGCCCGGAGGATGGCGGAGTGAGGGTGTGGCCGCCCGATCCCGCTGCGAGAATGTCCCCATGTCCATAGACACCACATCCGGCCCGGTTGACGACCTGCTGACCCGGGTCGCCAAGGTCATCGAGGTGATCCGTCCGGCCATTCAGGCTGACGACGGTGACATCGAGTTGCACGGGGTGGACGAGGAGACCGGCGAGGTCACCGTGGAACTGGTTGGGGCCTGCGTGGCCTGTCCGGCATCGGACCAGACGCTGAAGGCCGGCATCGAGCGGATCCTGAGGGACCGGGTGGACGGTGTGACCGCTGTCCGCAACGTGGGCGAGACCGCCAACCCAGACGGTCCCATCGGGGCGACCGGACCGGACGAGGGAACCGCCGTCTCCCTCTGAGCGGACCGGACCACGCTCCGGTTCCACGGGCACCGGAGGCGCTGGGTACCCTCCGACGGTGATCGAGCAGCCCCTCCTTCGGGTCGAGAGACGAGACGACGGCGTCGTCCTGGCCACCCTGGACCGCCCAAAGGTCAACGCCCTGAACACCGACCTTCTCCTTGAGCTGGAGGCGCTGGCCGTAGCGTGCGCCGAGGACCCACCAGGATCCGTAGTGGTGACCGGGGCCGGCCGCATGTTCGCCGCCGGAGCTGAGCTGGCCGAGTTCGCTGACCCAGAAAGGCGACCGGTGCAGGCCGACGCCTTCCGGACTGCCTTCGGCGCCATCGAGCGAATCCCCTGCCCAACGATCGCCGCCGTCAACGGCATGGCCCTAGGAGGGGGAGCCGAGTTGGCTTGGTGTTGTGACATTCGGATCCTTGGTGAGGGATCGGTCTTTGGTCAACCCGAAGTTTTCCTCGGGATCATTCCCGGTGGCGGAGCTACTCAGCGCCTGACAGGACTAGTGGGCCGATCTACGGCCAAACGACTTATCTGGGGTGGAGCCCAGATCACTGCCGCCGAAGCCCTAAGGCTCGGATTGGCCGACGAGGTAGTGCCTGACGACGAACTCCTCCACCGTGCACTTGCCCTTGGCGCCGAGTATGCCGAAGGCCCCCGCCTGGCAATTCGGGCTGCCAAGCGGGCAATTGACGAGGGAGTGGACCTTCCTTGGCCGACCGGTATCGACCTTGAGTTGGACCTGTTCCTAGAAGTCTTCGAGACCGAGGACGCCCGCCGGGGTGTCGAGTCGTTCTTCGAACACGGTCCGGGCAAGGCGACCTTCGAAGGACGCTGAGCGCCCTACCGTCTACTGGCTTGAGCGACTAACCGGGTCTAGGTTCCGCGCCGTGGTCGCCCCCTTTGTCGAAGCGTTCCGTGCCTTCGCCGTCGCCGAGGGGGACCGTGACCCCGGGTTGGCCCGACCGATGGCTCTGCTGGCTGGCGGCTTGGACCACGTCACGGTGGCCGAACCGACTCCCCAGGCTGGCCTGCCGGTGGCCGACCGGCACTTCGAGGCGGCCCTGGCGGCTGGCGTAGGGGTCCCGGCCGACTTGGCCCGGATAGTGGCCGGGCGGACCGGTTGGGCCCGGCCGTACCCCGACTATGCCGGCCAGCCAGATATGGACGCCCTACGGGTCAACTACGCCTACTCGCCGATTATCGGGGCCGCCGAGGATGCCATCTCCGGGAACGCGGTGACTGCCCTGTATCTCAGCGACGAGGTGTTCGCCGGACTGGTCCTCCAGGGCCCTGGGGTGGTCTATCCGCCACACGTCCACAAAGCGGCCGAGGTCTACTGGGTGGTTAGTGGGACTGCCGACTGGCAACGGGGCGACGACTGGTCGACCCACGGGCCCGGGTCGGTCATCTTTCACGACACCGGCGTCCGCCATGCCACGGTCACCGGTGACGAGCCCCAGTTGCTGCTCTTCGCCTGGGTCACCGACCCAGATTCCATCCCCGTCATCATCCGGCACTGACCGGGGCCGCCGGTACGGTGCGCCCGATGGAGCCGACGTCGGAGACCGACACCTGCCACTGGCACCCCGACAACCGGGCCGGTGTGCGGTGCCAACGGTGCGATCGGAGAATCTGTGCCCTGTGCATGAACACCGCCTCGGTGGGCTTCCACTGCCCGGAGTGCGCAGCTCCCACCCCCCGACGGCGAACCTGGTCCGGTCCGGCGCCGTCGGCCACCGGCCTGAGCACCCCGGCTCGGGGCGGCCTCGACGCCACTACGGCGGTGATCGGCCTGAACCTGGCCGCTTTCTTGGCCATGGCGGTGGCCGGCGGGACCGGATCCAGCGTTTACCGACGCTTTGCCTCAGGGGGCGGCGAGGTGACGTGGGACTACGGCCTGCTGGGGATTGGACGCGAGGGGCTCCGGCTGGTGGGCGTGGCCGAGGGCGACTGGTGGAGGTTGGTCACTGGAGGGTTCCTCCACGCCGGCCTGCTGCACCTGGTGTTCAACATGTTCCTACTCTGGATGCTCGGCCACCAGCTGGACCGCCTTCACGGTCCGACCCGTTTCCTGGGCCTGTACCTGGGGTCGCTGGCCGGCGGCGCCCTGGGCGTGATGATGATGGATCCGACGGCGTTGACCGTTGGTGCCTCGGGCGCCGTGTTCGGCCTCATGGCGGCCACCGTGGTCCACCAGCTCCATCGGGGGGTGAACCCGTGGGCCAGCGGGGTGGCCGGCCTGGTGGTAGTGAACCTGGTACTGACCTTTGGGCGGCCGGGGATCAGCATCGGTGGCCACCTAGGAGGCTTGATTGGTGGGGCGGTGCTGGCCTGGGTGGTCGACGCCTGCGACCGACGGCGGCTGCCCCGAGCCGTAGGCACCACCATCCCGTACGTGGCCACTCTGGCCTTTCTAGCCGCCGCCGTCTGGGCGGCCGGACGGTGGTGGGATCCGGTCCTGGGCTGAGCCGGCCGTCGGGTCGACGGCTCGCAAGTCAGGTCGGTGACCGCCAGGTCGACACGTGGAACGGGGAGTCCCCGGTGAACGGTGTGCCCGACCAGTCCTCGGTCCGACCCTCTAGGACCAGCCCAGCCGCGGTGGCCATAGCGTCCAACTGGTCAGGCGTGGCGTACCGGAGTACGTAGGGGAAGAGCCGGTTCCCGGTGGCCGTGACCTCGATCCGCTGTCCGGTGATGATCTGGGCTTCGACATCAATGCGCACGACGTCCAACAGGACCCGGTCCAGGCCGACGTCCCGGACTGACAGGCCGTCGTGGGCTTCCGGGTCGGGGACGAACGCCTCGATCACGAACCGCCCGCCGGGACGCAGCAGACGGGCTACCGAACCCACGCACCGGTTCTGGGCCTCAGCGCTGGTCAGGTTGAAGAAGGTGTTGAAGCCGACCAGGACCACGGCGAAACCGCCGTCGGACAGACCGGGGGGGTCCGCCATGTCGCCTTCCACCAGGGTGAGGCGACTGGCGCCCGGCTTAGCCCGGAGACGGTCCAGCATGGCCGTTGAGGAGTCCACGCCGGTCACGGCCAACCCGCATTCGGCCATGGCCAGGGCAAGGCGCCCAGTTCCCACGCCCAGTTCTAGGACCGGCCCACCCTCGGCCAGGTCGGCGATCCGCTCGGCCACCTCGGTGGGGTTGCCTATGACCGTCAGGGCCACCCCCCCGTCCTCGCCATACCACTCGTCGTAGACGGCGGCCATCCGGTCGCCGTAGGTCCGCTCGTCGTAGCCCTCCACGGAAGCAGTCTGGCGGACGCGAGATGGGATGCCCACTGGACCACGCCGTAGCCTCGGGTCATGGAAAACGCCGGACCCCAGGCCTACCTGGACCACGCGGCCAGCACCCCGGCCCGGCCCGAGGTAGTCGAGGCCATGGTGCCCTGGCTGGCCGACCACCCGGGCAACCCGTCGGGGGCCCATGCCGTGGCCCGTGCGGCTCGACGGGCCGTAGACGATGCCCGGGACTGGGTGGCGGCCCTGGTGGGCGCGACGGCCGGTGAGGTGGTGTTCACCAGCGGGGGGACCGAGGCCGACAACCTCGCCGTTGACGGAGTGGTTCGGGCGACTGGCGGCCTACCGGTCTGCTCTGCCGTGGAGCATCCGGCGGTGCTGGCCCCGGTACGGGAGGCCGGCGGGGTGGTGGTGCCCACCGATACCGGCGGTCGGATCGACCTCGACGCCCTGGCGGCGACCCTGGCCGGTGTGGACGGGGTTCGCCTCGTCTCGGTGATGGCGGTCAACAACGAGACGGGGGTGATCAACGATCTCGACGCGGTAGCCGACGTGGTGGCCGAGCACGCGCCGGAGGCCATGCTGCACACCGACGCCGTCCAGGCCGCAGCGTGGGTTGACCTCGGCCCGGCCTGCCGGTCCGCCGCCCTGGTCAGCCTGACTGGCCACAAGTTCGGTGGACCGAAGGGGGCGGGCGCCCTAGTGGTCCGCGACGGCGTGCCGATGGCAGCCGTGCTCCGGGGCGGAGGTCAGGAGCGGGACCGGCGGGCCGGGACGCAGAACGTGCCGGCCATCGTCGGCTTGGGGGAAGCGGCCCGCCTGGTACAGGCCGATCGGGAGGCAACTGTCAGGCGGATAGGTGCCCTCCGGGACCGCCTGGAGGGCGGCCTTCTGGCCGCTGTGGACGGGGTCCACCGGACCGTCCCCGACGGAACCCCCCGCACCCCTGGGGTGGCCCACCTGTGCATCTCCGGCGTGGAGAGTGAGGCCCTCCTCTTCCTCCTGGAGCGCCACGGCCTTTCGGCCAGCGCCGGCTCGTCGTGTGCCAGCGGGGCCCAGGAGCCCTCCCACGTGCTGGCCGCCATGGGCGTGGACCGGACGGCGGCCCTGGGCTCGGTCCGGCTCTCGCTGGGGCACGCCTCGACCCCTGCCGACGTCGACCACGCCCTGGCCGTGGTGCCGGCCACCGTGGCCCAACTCCGCGAGCATGCCCACACTGTGGAGTACGGATGATCGGGAGGGACACGTACGGGCCGGTCATGGTGGCCATGTCGGGCGGGGTGGACTCCTCGGTGGCAGCCGCTCTCCTGCTGGAGGCCGGCCACGAGGTGATCGGAGTGACGTTGCGCCTGTGGGGCGGCGAGTCCGACTCGGGATGCTGTGCCGTGTCCGACGTGGACGACGCCCGGCGGGTGGCCGACGCCCTGGGGATCGACCACCATGTGTTCAACCTGGGTGATGACTTCGACCGGGATGTCGTTGGGCCCTACGTGGACGACCACGCGGCGGGCCGGACCCCCAACCCGTGTATCGAGTGCAACCGGTACGTCAAGTTTGGCCGGCTCTGGCAGCGGGCGCAGGCCCTCGGCTTCAACCGTCTGGCCACAGGCCACCACGCCCGGGTCGTGGTCCGGTCGGACGGTGTCCGGCGGATCGCCCGTGCGACCGATCCGGCCAAGGACCAGTCCTACGTGCTGCACATGCTGGGCCAGGACGTCCTAGCTGGGCTCCTCCTGCCTGTCGGGGAGTTGACCAAGGCTGAGGTACGTCGGCGGGCCGCGGCGTTCGGCCTGCGGACCGCCGACAAGCCCGACAGCCAAGACGTGTGCTTCATCACCGACGCCCACGGCCGCCACGACTTCCTGCGCCGGCGCATTCCGTTGACGCCCGGTCGGGTGGTGGACGGTGCCGGAATCGAGGTGGGGTCGGTGGACGCCGTGGAGTTGGTGACCGTCGGCCAGAGGAAGGGGATGGCATTGGCCGGTGGCGGAGCGCCGCGCTACGCCGTGCACGTGGACGTCCCGGCGGCCACCGTCAGGGTGGGGTCGGCGCGCGACCTGCTGGTCGACGCCACGCCGGTGGAGAGGTTCTCGTGGGCTGATTGTCCGGTGGACGGTCCGGTGCTGGTCCAGACCAGCGCCCACGGTCATGTCGACCCGGCGGTTCTGGACGGTGACGTGGTCCGGTGGCCGGCTCCCCGACGCCGGGTGGCCCCGGGGCAGAGCGTGGTGTTCTACGAGGGCGACGAAGTGGTCGGCGGAGCCCTGGCCCGTTAGCTAACCGGTAGCCGCCGCCGGCCGGCCTCGTCCAGGACGACGTCGGGCCGGTTGGGCGAGCATAGGAAGGCCTCGATGGCCGCTACTTCGGTGGTGCGACCCCGGCCCGCCGGCAGGACGTCATGGGGTTCCCGGCAGCGCACCTCAAGGGCCAGGCCACGGGCCTGCTGGGTGAAGTCTGCGGCGTCGGTGTCGACGGCCGCCGGACCGATGCGGGCCAGCCCAGCCCGCTGGAGGAGGGTTGGCTCGGCCAGAGCCAGATGGTCGTGGAGAACGAG
>JAKURV010000031.1 GCA_022452035.1 Acidimicrobiales bacterium
CGTCGACTCCAACATCGCACCAACGGCGTAAACGCCAGCGATCTGGGACGACCAGTTGTGAATCGGCAACTTGATCGCATCAGACGAATCCGCAGCAGCCTCTTCAGCCGCTGGGGCTGCGGGGGCTTCCGGACAGACACCGGCGTCGGCACCGGTCCAGCCGGTCCAACGAGCACAGTTGTCAGCCAGCCACAAAGCAGCCGCATCCTGAGGCTCCATGCCGTCAATGTCGACGTACATCGCCAACTGGGCAATGTCGAGGTTCGTGAAGTTCATCTTCTGAACCGCCGCGTAGGCGTTCGGCCACTTGGCCGGGAAGCCCTCCCACACACCGAGCTTCAGGTACCCATCCTTCGGGTTCCCACAGTCATGCGTGGTCTCCGGGTTCATACCCCATTCCGGATCGGTCCGACACTCGTCGGCAAACGTCGGGAACTCGATGAACTTGCCGTCGTACATGGCCTCAATGAAGTTCGGAGTCCAGTTGAACAACACGATCGGCTCCTGGTTCGCGCTCGCAGCCTCCAAGGCCGCCCACAACGCACCAGCCGTGCCGGCGTTCTCGACAATGAAGTCCATCTCGAGACCCTCAACACGCTCCTGATCGCCCTTCAACCAGTCCACCGGACCACCCAAGAAGCGGCCCTTGCCGCCCGAATCGGGCGTAGCGAACATCGCGGCACAAGCGTTCAACGCCTCCCAATCCGGCAGACCCGGGCACACATCCTCGATGTAAGACGGGTACCACCACTCCTCACGAGTCTTCGCATCGTGAGTAGCCGCATCGATCACACAACCTGCATCCACCTGCTCCATGAAGGCCACACCAAAGGCGCCTTCCCAGACCTCGTGAACCAGATCCATGTCGCCTTCACACATCGACGTGTACACCAGCGTCGAATCCGCTGAGATGTACTCCACCGAGTTGCCCGTCGACTCCAACATCGCACCAACGGCGTAAACGCCAGCGATCTGGGACGACCAGTTGTGAATCGGCAACTTGATCGCATCAGACGAATCCGCAGCAGCCTCCGGTTCGGCGTAGGCGCCGTCACCGATGTCGTCGTAGGTGATGGTGAACGCCGTACCGAAGTACTTGCCGTTGAGCGCTGCCAGGGTGCCGTCGTCCTTCATCGACTGGATGGCCTCGTTGAACGGACCTACCAGGTCGCTGCCCTCGGTGAAGGCCCAGCCCAGCGGATCCGACTGCAGGGACTCGGCGAGCATGTCCACCTGGTCTGCGTTTTCACCCTGGTAGCCCTGGCCGGCCACGTCGTCCATGATCACGGCACACACGTCGCCGGTGATCAGGGCCTGCACGGCAAAGGCGAATGACTCGAACGCCACGATCCTGCCTTCGCCGACTACGTCCACTGAAAGGTCGTAGTTGGTGGTGCCGGTCTGCGAACCGACGTTGCAGTCCGACGCCTCGAGGTCGGCACGACCGCCGATCTCCGAGTCGCCCTTGGCCACGAGGATCTTCTGGTCGGTACTAATGAAGCTGATCGAGAAGTCCACGACCTTGTCGCGTTCCTCGGTGATCGTGATGCCGCCACCGGCCATGTCGAACTGGCCCTCGCCTGTGGCGATGATCGTGCCGTCCCAGGCAAACTCCTGGAAGCTCGGAACGCAGTTGAGCCGGGCACAGACCTCGTCCATGGCGTCGTAGTCCCAACCCATAGCCACACCGGTGTCAGCCGGGATGTAGGCGAATGGCAGGTAGGCGTTGTCGACCGCGATTGTGACGACTCGGCCACCCAGGTCAGGTAGTACAACGGCCCGCTCACCCGGCACATCTGGGACCGAGATCGAGCTGTTGACAACCTTGGCCTTCAGGGCATCTAGTTCACCAGCAATGTCATCGACGAAACCACCAGTGGTGGCATAGCCAACACCATCGACCGACAGGTCGAACATGACCCCACCGCCCTCGAAGGCGCCTTCGCCCAGCGAGTGGATTGTGTTGAATACAGCTACATCAACCCTCTTGAGCATGGACGACAGGATGTAGTCGCGCACTGACTCATCCGAGGTGAGGTACTGGTCTGAATCAACACCGATGGCCCAAACCTTGGAACCCGACTCCTCCGAGTGGCTCTTGGCCGCTTCGAAGAGACCGGCACCGGAGCCTCCGGCCGCGTGGTACACGATGTCAGCACCCTTTTCGTACATCGACGCGGCGATCTCACGAGCTGCGTCCGGCGCGTTGAAACCACCAAAGTCCGGCGGCTCGGTTATGTACTCGACGATCACCCTTGCATCCGGGTTCGTCTGAGCGACACCGGCTGAGAAACCAGCTTCAAACTTCCCGATCAGTGGGAAGTTCACACCGCCAATAAAGCCGACGAGGTCGACGCCGGTCTTCATACCGGCTGCAGCCCCAACAAGGAAGGAGCCCTCATGCTCGGCAAAGAGCAACGAAGCCACGTTCGGGGCGTCAACGAAGCCGTCGACGATGGCGAAGCTCGTACCGGGGTACTCGGCGGCCACCTCGGCCATCGCAGCATCAAAGAGGAAGCCCACTCCGATTACGAGGTCATTGTTTTCTGCCATAAGGCGCAGCAGTTCGCCCCTGTTTGAGCCGTCCGAGTTCGGGGACGCATCAGAGATGACCGCCCCGAGTTCGTTGGCGGCACGTTCCAGGCCGGCGTATGCGGCGTCATTGAAGGACTGGTCACCGCGTCCACCAATATCGAACACGAGGCCAACCGACACTGGCTCAGCCGGCGGCTCAGGTGCAGTGGTTGCCGGTGCAGCAGTGGTTGCCGGCGCGGCGGTAGCTGCCGGTGCAGCAGTGGTCGCTGCCGGCGCCGCCCCGTCATCGTCGTCGCTTCCACACGCCGAGACGACTAGGGCGAACCCCAGCATCACGGCGAGAAGGCGAGTTAATTGCTTACTCATGAACCCCTCCGGTTCTCGTCGCATCGTTGCGCCACGCGACGGCCTCAAGACCGCCCGCGGGGTCGCGAACCGTAGCGCGGGCAACGGCTTCATGCCACATGCCGGGAGTGTTGACGTAACTCAAATGGCGTCGCTGCACCGAATTTCAGCCGAGAGTGGCAGGAATTAGGATGGGCGACCAGGAATCGTGCCGTCCCAAACGGGGCAACGACTCAGCTGTTACGACCCAGGTTTGGCTTACGGCCGTGATTGGCCTTCTTGCGACGAGCCGAGGCCTTCTGCCTGCTAGTGCGCTTCGACATGCGGATCATGGTACCGGCATGGTTCCGGGGATCCATCAGGGTGGCCGGCGGGCACCGGTCACATCGCCGTGGACGGCCAGGTCAGTGGTCCTAGCCTGACCCGTCGGACCGGTCGCTGAGGGTGGCCGGGCGGATTCCCAACTGAGGAGAGCACACAGGTGGAGCGTTTCGGGTTCGTGGGCTTGTCCAACGCAGGCAAGTCCTCGCTCTACAACGCCCTGGCCGGCGGGGGAGTTCTCACCGCGTCGTACGCCTTCGCCACGACGGCCCCCAACGTCGGCGTGGCCCGGGTCCCCGACGACCGTCTGGAACAGCTGGCCACCATGAGCGCCTCCCGCAAGGTTGTACCGGCCAGCGTGGAGTTCGCCGATATCGGCGGCCTGGTTGAAGGGGCCTCCCAGGGCGAGGGGTTGGGTAACAGGTTTCTGGCCGGCATCCGTGAGGTCGACGCCATCGTGTTCGTCCTCCGGGCCTTCAAAGACAGCGACGTGCCCGGGCCTACCGATCCCCTGGAGCACCTCCGGGTGGTCGAGGTGGAACTGGCCCTCGCCGACCTTGACTCCGCCGAGAAGCAGCTTTACAAGGTCCGCCGGGCCTCTAAAGGGGATCCGACACTGGCCGGTGCCGTGGCGGCCCTCGGAAGGGCTGTCGATCGCCTAGCCGAGGGGGTGCCCCTCTACCGCAGCGACCTGACGGCCGGCGAGAGGGACGAACTGCAACCATTCTTCCTCCTCACCGACAAGCCGGTGCTCGCCGTGGTCAACCTGGACGAGGATCAGGTGGTCGGCTCCGACGAGGTACTAGCCCCGGTCGCCGCGGAACTGGCCGGAGCGGAGGTCATCGGCATGTGCGTCCAGTTGGAGGCCGAGGCGGCGCTCCTCGGCGACGGGGACCGGGCCGAGATACTCGACGGCCTGGGACTCGGCGAGGGGGCCCTCCCGCGCTTCGTGCGGGCCGCCCACCACCTCCTCGGCCTGCGGACCTTCTTCACCACGGGGGAGAAGGAGAGCCGGGCGTGGACCTTCCGGGCCGGTTCGTCGGCCCCCGAGTGCGCCGGCCGGATCCACACCGACTTCCAGCGGGGCTTCATCCGGGCTGAGACCATTCGCTGGGACGTGCTGCTGGACGAGGGGTCGTGGGTCCGGGCCCGGGAGTCAGGGCTCGTCCGAAGCGAAGGCAAGGACTACAGGCCCGAGGACGGCGACGTCATGGAGTTCCTCTTCAACGTCTGAGACCTACCATCACCTCCATGCCGTGGTTGGTGCGGGGAGATCAGGTGTTGTCCAGCCTCCGAGTGGCCGACTCGTCGAGCGCTCGAATCCGTGGGTTGGTGGGTCGTGACGGGCTTGAGGGGGCAATCCTGCTGCGACCCGCCCGGTCGGTCCACACGCTGGACATGCGCCTGCCCATCGACGTGGCCCACCTGGACTACGACCTCACGGTGTTGCGCACCACGCGCATGGATGGCCTGCGGGTGGGACGACCGGTACGTCGAGCCCGGGCCGTGCTCAAGGCCGAGGCGGGGAGCTTCGAACGCTGGGGCCTGGCCGTCGGCGACGTGCTGGAGGTGCGGGAGTGAGCACGGCGGCCGCCGGACCGGCCCACTTCGTGCTGGTGGCCACGCCCATTGGCAACCTGGGCGACCTCTCACCGCGGGCCGTCGAGACGCTGGCGGCCGTCGACCTGGTGGCCTGCGAGGACACCCGCAGAACGGGACGCCTGCTGGCCCACGCCGGCGTGGTGGGAGCCGACCTGCTGCGCCTCGACGAGCACACAGAGGAGAGAGCGGCCACCGAGGTGATCCGTCGCCTGGATGACGGCGGCACGGTGGCTCTCGTCTCCGACGCCGGCATGCCAGGTATCTCCGATCCGGGCGAGAGGGTGGTCCGCCGGGTGGTCGAGGCCGGCCACCGGATCGAGGTGGTGCCCGGGCCATCGGCTCCGGTAGCCGCCGTGGCAGCCAGTGGCCTACCGACCGCCCGCTGGTGCATGGAGGGCTTCCTCCCCCGTAAGGGGAGCGCCCGAGCCGACCGGCTAGCCGAGCTGGCCGTGGAGGAGCGCACCATGGTGATCCTGGAATCGCCCCATCGGCTGGCTGCCACCCTGGCCGACCTGGCCGCCGCCCTGGGAGGGGACCGACGGGTGGTTGTGGCCCGTGAACTCACCAAGCTCCACGAGGAGTTCCGGCGGGGGACCCTGGACGAGGTCGCCGCCTGGGCCGCCGAGCCGCCAAAGGGCGAGATGGTCCTGGTAGTGGACGGGGCGCCGGAGCCCGGCGAGGCCGACGACAACCGGGTCCGCGCCGTACTGGCCGAGTTACGAGCTGGTGGTGCCTCCACCCGAGACGCCGCCGACGAGGCGGCCCGCCGACTCGGGGTGTCGCGCCGTCGGGCCTACCGCCTGGCCCTGGGATGACCGGACCCCGGGGACCGGTCCACCGGTAGCCTCCGACCCATGGCCGACGATTCCGGGACCGACCGGCGCGCCGGGCGACCGGTGTTGGTCGCCGTCGCCTGGCCCTACGCCTCGGGCTCCCGTCATCTCGGCCACCTGGCCGGCGCCTACCTCCCGGCCGACATCTACGCCCGGCACCAGCGGCTGGTCGGCAACCGGGTACTGATGGTGAGCGGGTCCGACGTGCACGGCACCCCGATCACCGTGCGGGCCGACGCCGAGGGGGTCACACCCCGGGACATCGTCGACCGTTACCACGCCGAGTTCGTTGCCGACTGGGACCGGCTGGGAATCAGTTGGGACCTCTACACCTCGACGGGTACGGAGAACCATGCTGCGGTCACCCAGGACCTTTTCCTACGCCTGCTGGAGAACGGCCACATCGACCGTCGAACCAGCGACCAGTACTACGACGCCGAAGCCGGTCGCTTCCTGCCCGACCGCTACATCGAGGGCACCTGCCCCCACTGCCACTACGCCGAGGCCCGGGGCGACCAGTGCGAGGACTGCGGGCGCACGCTGGACCCCGAGGAGCTTGTTGATCCCCGATCCAAGATCACCGGTAGCACGCCGGAGGTGCGCCAAACCGAGCACTTCTACCTACGCCTTTCCGACTTCTCCGAGGCGTTGGGTGCCTGGTTGGACGACCGCCAGGGGTGGCGGCGTCACGTCCTGAACTTCTCAAAGGGCTGGGTGGAAGACGGCCTCCACGATCGGGCCATCACCCGCGATCTGGACTGGGGAGTCGAGGTGCCGGTGGACGACCTGGGGCCGGGCAAACGGATCTACGTCTGGTTCGAGGCCGTCATCGGCTACTTGTCGGCCTCCAAAGAGTGGGCGCAACTCCAGGGCGATCCGGAGGCCTGGCGCGATTGGTGGGAGGGCGACGAGGCCCGGTCCGTCTACTTCATCGGCAAGGACAACATTCCGTTCCACACAATCATCTGGCCTGGGATGCTTCTCGGCTACGGAGGGCTGAATCTCCCCACCGACGTACCGGCCAACCAGTACGTGACCTTCAAGGGCGGCAAGGCATCGGCCAGCCGGGGCGTTGGCCTCACTATCGGCGAGGGCTTGGACCTGTTCCAGGCCGACGCCCTGCGGTATGCGCTAGCCGCATCACTACCCGAGCAGAGCGACACCGACCTGTCGATCGACGAGATTGGACGCCGGATCAACGAGGAGCTGGTGGCCACCTGGGGGAACCTGGTCAACCGGGTGCTTTCTATGGTCCACAGCACATGCGGAGGTGTCGTCCCGGCGGTCGGGGACCGGACCGCCGACGACCTGGCTGTGCTGGCGACGGTGGACGGGGCCTTGGACGTCGTCACCGACCTGATCGAACGGGTGGAGTTGCGGGCCGCGCTCCGGACCGGGATGGACGCCGCGGCCACTGTCAACGCTTACCTGAACGCCACCGAACCATGGAAGCTGGCCCGGTCGGACCCCGAGCGGGCACAGGCCGTGCTGGGTACGGCCCTGGCCGCCGTGGCCGGGGTACGGGTGGCCCTATCCCCCTACCTGCCGTTCAGCACGGTGGCCCTCGATGACGAGCTGGGCCCGGTGGACGCCTGGCACCGTCGGGAGCCCGTCCCGGGGTCTTCCATCGGGAAGCCCGCCCCGCTGTTCGCCAAGGTCGACGTGGTCGAACTGCTGGCCGGGGACGACGGGTGACCGCCTGGTTCGACAACCACTGCCACCTGGGCCCTGACGCGTCCGAGGTGGTGGCCCGGGCCCGGGAGGCCGGGGTGGTGGGCATGGTCACCGTGGGCTGCGACCTGGAGGACAGCCGGGCCGCCCTGGCCACCGCGTCGGCCTACGACGACGTCTGGGCCACGGCCGGCGTGCATCCCCACGAGGCACGACACGGGGTGGCGGGCCTCGCCGACCTGCTGAGTGGGGCGGTAGCCGTCGGTGAGGCAGGCCTGGACTTCCACTACGACCATTCACCCCGCCCGGCTCAACGCGACGCCTTCGCCGCCCAGGTGGCGCTAGCCAATGGACACGAACTCCCGTTGGTCATTCACACCCGCGAGGCGTGGGCCGAGACATTCGACCTGCTGGACGTCGAGGGGGTGCCCGCCCGTACGGTGTTCCACTGCTTCACTGGCGGCCCCGACGAGGCCAGGGAGGGCTTGGACCGGGGTGCGTGGCTGTCATTCAGCGGCATCGTGACCTTTCCGTCGGCGGGCGACCTCCGGGCCGCTGCCGCCCTCTGCCCGCTGGACCGCGTGATGGTCGAGACCGACTCGCCGTACCTGGCTCCGGTGCCTCACCGAGGTCGGACCAACGAACCGGCCTGGGTGCCGTTCGTCGGAGTTGCGGTGGCTGAGGCCATGGATCGGCCGGTGGCCGAGGTGGCTGCCGCTACCACGACCAACGCCCGGACCTTCTACGGGTTGGACAACCCTGTCTGAGTGACGGCCGGCCCGGTGCCGTCCGGTGACCAACGACCGCGGTTTCGCGGGGCCCCCGACCCTTGCGCAATCCGGGGTCCGTCCCTATCGTCGCGGCGATCATCAGGCCGGGAAAGGCCTTGTCCGGAGGGGAAAGGGACGGAGCTCTGGGCGCCGAAACCACCGTGGAACGGTGGCGGGTGGTTGTCGTGGCCCTGGCCACGATCGCCGCGTTGCCCCTGTTCGTACTCGAAGATCCGACGTCTCCCGGTTCGCTGGCTGGGACGGCGGGGGCCTCCGTCGCGCCCGCCGTGGACGAGATTGACCCTTCGATGGAGGTCATCGAATTGGTTGTGGCCTCGGGGCCCCACTTCGTGCCGGACGTGGCCAAGATGAGCGCCCGGGCCCAGGACTGGCATGCCGCCCGGTCGTCCCGCCCGGTGCTAGCCCGGCTGGCCGAGGTGGCCCACCGGCACGAGGCCGAGGCGCTGGCAGCCGCCCATCTGGTGGCGGCCAGCGAGTTTGCCCAGCAAGAGCGCCTCGACGCCCTTCTGGAGGCCCGTCGACGGGAGGCCGAGCGGGAGGCCGAGCGTGTCCGTCTCCGCGAAGAGGAGCTGCAGCGGCGCGAAGAGGCGATGACCACGCCAGGGCCCACAACAACCATCCCGTGGGACACCGATCCGCACCCGGATGGCCCATCCGACGTGCAGTGGGAGGCGTTGCGCTTCTGTGAGGCCACCGGGAACTACGAGGCGGTCAGCCCGACCGGGAAGTACCGGGGGGCCTACCAGTTCAGCCGCCAGACCTGGGACTGGATCGCCGGGATGTACTACGAGAACCTGGTCGGGGTGGATCCGGCCGCCGCCTCCCCCCACGACCAGGATCACATGGCCCAGGCCCTCTACGACTTGCGGGGGCGTGGCCAGTGGCCGGTCTGCGGTCGCTACCTGCCCTGACCGACCTCGTCGGGCCTCCACTGTGACCCTCACCCGGACCGAGGTCCGAGAGCTGCTGGACCGTCACGGCATCCGGCCTAAGCGGTCCCTCGGCCAGAACTTTGTCGTCGAACCCAACACGGTGCGTCGGATCGTCGAGCTGGCGGCCGTAGGCCCAGGCGACCGAGTGCTGGAGATAGGACCCGGCGTCGGGTCCCTAACCCTGGCCTTGGCCGAGGCCGGAGTAGCGGTAACCGCCGTCGAGATCGACGACGCGCTGGTTGGCGTGCTGGCCGAGACCACCGCCGGCCACGACGTGGCCATAGTGCACGCGGACGCCATGGCAGTGAACTGGTCGGACCTGCTGGACAACGACCAGTGGACACTGGTGGCCAACCTGCCGTACAACGTGTCGGTACCGTTGGTTTGCGACCTCCTGGACAGTGTCCCGGCGGTCCGGCACATGGTGGTGATGGTCCAGAAGGAGGTGGCCGAACGGCTGGTGGCCGGGCCCGGCGATGGGGCCTACGGTCTCCCATCGGTGAAGGTGGCGTACCACGCCGTCGGACGGATCGTGGGACGGGTCCCGCCCTCGGTGTTCCTGCCCCGGCCCCGGGTGGACTCGGCCCTGGTCGAATTGGTGCGGCGGGAGGCGCCGACCGTGGATGCAGATTCGGAGGTCTTGTTCGACCTGGTTCGGGCCGGTTTTGGACAGCGTCGCAAGATGCTGCGGCGCTCGCTGGCCGGTTTGGTCGACGAGGCGGCGTTTGCGGCGTCCGGGGTGGCGCCGACCGCCCGGGCCGAGGAGCTGGGGCTGGACGGCTGGGCGGCGCTGACGGCCGCCGTGGCGGGTGAGTCGTGACCGTCACCCTCCTGTCGGCACCGGCCAAGCTGACACTGTCGCTGAGCGTGGTGGGGGTCCGACACGACGGTTACCACCTAGTGGACGCCGAGATGGTTGCCGTGGACCTGACCGATGAGTTGGAGGTGTCAGACGGTGAAGGCCTGGAGGTGGTGGTTCCCGACAGCGGATTAGAGGTTTCCGATGACGGGGAGAATCTGGTAGCCCGGGCCCTACGCCTCGTCGGTAGAACGGCCCACGTGGTGGTCCGCAAGTCGGTTCCTGCGGGGGCCGGCCTAGGGGGTGGGTCAGCGGACGCCGCAGCGATCCTGCGGTGGGCCGGCTGGGACGACGTGGCCGGTTCCGTGGTCCTCGGGGCTGACGTGCCGTTCTGCCTGGTCGGGGGTCGTGCCCGGGTGACCGGCATCGGTGAGGTGGTGGAGCCGTTGCCCTTCGAGGAGCGGGCGTTCACCCTGCTGACCCCGCCGGTCGGGTGCCTCACCCAGGACGTCTACCGCCGATGGGACGAGATGGGCGGCCCGCTTGGCGCGCACGGCAACGATTTGGAGCCGGCGGCCGTTGACCTGGTGCCCGCCCTGGTCCGGTGGCGCGACGAGCTAGGAGACGCGGCGGGTTGTCGGCCGAAGCTTGCCGGGAGCGGGAGTACCTGGTTCGTGGAGGGGGAGTATCCGGGGGAGGGGCGGCGAGTCGTCCGGACCCTGCCGTCGGCCTGAGACCGGCCTACTTGCCCCGCATCCGCTGGGCGCGGGTGCGCTTGAGCATCTTGCGATGCTTCTTCTTGCGCATCCGCTTGCGGCGCTTCTTGATCAGAGATCCCATGACGGGCGGCAGGCTAACCGGGTGCTGGCCTATTGCCCCCGCCTGGCGGGGAAGAGGTGAAACAGGCTTCCAGAAGGTCCCGACGGTGCGGCCACTACGCTCGGTCGGGCATGCGCATTGTCCGGTAGTTCAACTGGCAGAACGCCTGACTTTGGATCAGGAGGTTGGAGGTTCGAGCCCTCCCCGGACAGCCAAGCGGTTATGTCCAGCGACCCGAAACCTTTCCAAGGCGGCCCTGGAACTAGCGTGCGCCAGTGCCAGAGTTTGCTGCCGACACGTTCCCCCGACCGGTCAACTCGCAGATCCTCTCCGCCTTCGAGGCCGTGTGGGACGGATTGGCTGTTGCCGGAACGTGGTGGACGGCCACCGAACGGGTGGCCATCGTGGCGGCGACCCGAAGGTCGCTGCCGCTTCCCCTAGGAGAGGCTGCCCCCGACATTGCCGGGCTCTCCGACGCTGTTGGTTCCGATGGCCTATCACCGTTGACCCATGAGGTCGTCCGGTGTCTAGTCGTCGACGCGGGACGCATCACCCGGGATTGGGCCACCGCAGCCATTGACCGTATGGGTCCGGGACGTTACGTCGAAGTGGTCGCGCTGGTTGTCCAGACGATCCCCATTGACCTGCTCTGCGATCTGTTGGGCAGACCACGCCAGGATCTACCGGCTCCCAAGAGAGGCGAACCCTCCCGGCTTGTGCCCGATGGTCTCGGCCAGGAGGGAGCCTTCGTGCCCTGGGCCGTCGATGGTTGGTTGGGACCCAACGTGGCCCGTGCGTTGTCGTTCGTGCCCGAAGACAACTCACGGCGTATGGCGGTCGTCATGAGCATGTACAGCGGTGAACACTTCGAGGAGATGGTTTGGCGCCACCGGGCCCTCAGCCGCCCGCAGGTCGAACTGGTCGCTGCCCGCACGTCGGCTGTAAACGAATGCTTCTACTGAACATCGGCCCACGTGATGCTGCTCCGTGCGAGCAGCGATGCCATCGACGCCGGTGCCGACCTGCAGGGGGCGGTGGGCGGGTCAACGGGGAGCGTCCCCCACGGAGGGCTGCTCATGGCGTATGCCGAGGCAGCTAACCGTGACCCGGAAGCAGCTCGGGCCCTGGACGACGATGTGATCGCCGTCGTGGGGGAGGCCGGCTTGGTTGATGCCGCGGTGATCGTGGCCGTCTTCAACGGTCTAGTCCGATCAGCCGACGGCATCGGGATACCGCTAGATGACGGCATGCTGGCCGCTACCGTTGACGCACGGGCTGTACTCGGACTTGACAGATTTGTCGGAGCGGCCAACAACCTCTAGTAGCAGCCGCAGAACTCGACGGGGCGTCTAGGTCCCTCTGCGACACAACATTCCCGCAGGTCAGCGGACACCGTCGTACACCGCCGAGATCCGTCCGGTACGACGGAACACGATCTGGAAGAGCTGCAGGTTCCGGATCCGGAATGACGCCGCCGACGAAAGCAGGTAGTAGCGCCAGGTCCGGCGGAACCGCTCGTCGTAGTGGGGGATCTCCTCCCAACGGGCTTCAATGTTGGCGTGCCAGGCCAGGAGCGTCCGGTCGTAGTCGGGACCCAGGTTCTGGACGTCCTCGACGGCCCACCGCGGCTGGGACGCCCCGGCGATCTGGTGGAGGGACGGCACCACGCCCCCGGGGAAGATGTACCGATCGAACCATGTATCGACCGACTGCGTCGACTCGTTTGACCCGATGGTGTGGTGCAGCATTAGGCCGTTGGGTTCCAGCAGGTCTCCACACCGCTCGAAGAACGTCCCATAGTTCCTGGGGCCCACGTGTTCCATCATCCCGATGCTCACGATCCGGTCGTAGGTGCCGGCCACCTCCCGGTAGTCCTGCTGGCGAAATTCCACTGGGAGGTTCCCGGCCCGCTTCCGGGCCTCGTCCACCTGCTCGGCGGCCGGGCTGATGCCGACGACGACCGCCCCGTGGTGGGTGGCGGCATGGCGGGCGAAGCTGCCCCAGCCACAACCGATATCCAGGATTCGCATCCCCGGCTCCAGGTGCAGCTTCTGGCAGACCAGGTCCAACTTCGCCTCCTGGGCAGCTTCAAGGCTGTTGGCCTCGTCCCACCGCGCGCAGCTATAGACCATCTCCGGCCCGAGCATCCGCAGGTACAGGTCGTTGCCGATGTCGTAGTGGGCCCGGGCGTTGTGTCCCGCTCGATGGATCGTCTGGCGGTTCACGAGGTTCGAGCGCAGCATGTTGAGCAGCAGCGCCGGGCTGGCTCGGATGGCAGACCGCAGGTCGGCGGTTAGTACCCGGACCAAGAACTCGTCGACTCGGATGGCGTCCCACCAGCCTTCCTGGTAGGCCTCGCCGAGGCCCAGTTCCCGATCCCGCAGGACACGGCGCCAGAATCGATCGTCGTGGATCTGAATGTCGTGGGGTTGGTCGCCACCGACGGTCACCCCGGCGCCGTCGAGCAACTCCCTGCCCTGCTCCCTGAGGCTGGCCACGGGTCCCCCGATGCAGTTTGTGCGGCGGCCGAATGGTAGCCGGGTCAATACATGAGATAGTCCGTGGAAGACAGGGGTGGAGATGCCCCGAGGGGAGGGCGAGATGACGCCGGACGAACTGAAGGGGCGGATTGCCGAGGACGGCGTGGAGTTCATCTACGCCATGTTCGTGGAGATGCACGGAAAGCCGTGCGCCAAGCTGGTGCCGGTCAGCGCAATCGACGATCTCCTCGAGGTGGGAGCGGGGTTCGCCGGGTTCGCCGCCGGACCCATGAGCCAAACCCCGGCCGACCCGGACATCCTGGCCATCCCCGATCCGGCCTCCTACACGCGGCTTCCCTGGCAGCCCAACGTTGCCGCCCTGCAGTGTGACGCCACGGTGGAAGGAGAGCTCTGGCCGTACGCCCCCCGGGTGATCCTCCGACGGGCCATGGAACGGGCCGCTGAGCAGAACCTCGTCCTCAAGGCAGGCGTCGAGGTGGAGTACTCGTTGCTCCACCGCAACGAGGACGGTTCGCTACGACCCGCCGACGAGCGGGACACCTCGACCCTGCCGTGCTACGACGCCCGGGGCCTGACCACGGCGCTGGACCACCTGACCACGGTGTCTCGCCACATGGATGCCATGGGGTGGGGCAACTACGCCAACGACCACGAGGACGCCAACGGCCAGTTCGAGCAGAACTTCCAATACGCCGACGCCCTCACCACCTCGGACCGCCTCATCCTGCTCCGCCTCATGCTCCACACCCTGGCCCGCCGCCAGGGCCTTTACGCCACGGTCATGCCCAAGCCGTTCGCCGACAAGACCGGCAACGGGCTCCACACTCACCTCAGCCTCTGGACCGCCGACTCCGACGAACCGCTGTTCCACGACGACGACGACGCCCGGGGACTCGGGCTCAGTGAGCTGGCCTACCGTTTCATCGCTGGCATCCTCGACCACGCCCAAGGGCTAACGGCCATCGTCTGCCCAACCGTCAACTCGTTCAAGCGGATCGGCGTCGGACCACCCGACTCAGGAGCAACCTGGGCGCCCGCCTACGTGGCCTACGGCGGCAACAACCGGACGCAGATGATCCGCGTCCCGGAAGGCGGCCGTATCGAGGTCCGTGCCCCAGACGGGTCAGCCAACCCGTATCTGGCCTTCACCGCACTGTTGAGCGCAGGCCTGGACGGCGTGGCCCGTCAGGCCGACCCCGGCGACCCGAACGGCGACAACCTCTTCGCCCTAGGCCTCGATGAGATCGCCGCCCGGGGTATCAGCGCCCTGCCGCCGACGCTGCTACACGCCTGCGACGACCTGGTCGCCGACGACGTGCTGCGGTCCGGGTTTGGAACGGGCCGGGACGGTGACTACGTGGACTACTTCGCTTCGGTGAAGCGGACCGAGTTTCGTACCATCACCGACCGGGTGACGGCGGCCGAACTCGACGCCTATCTGACGCTCGTGTAGGCCGGCCCGTCGCTTAGGCCATTTCGGCCCACTGGCCGTCGACCCACTGGTCGCGCAGCACGAACTTCTGGATCTTGCCGCTGCCGGTCAGCGGGAACTCGTTGACTTCGAACCAGTGCTTCGGCGTCTTGTGAGGTGCCAGGTGCTCCCGCAGGTATCCGAAGAGCTCGCCCTTGTCGATGGTTCGGTCAGGGGCCGGTCGGACGAAGGCGGCCACCACCTCGCCCCACCGGTCGTCGGGCAGCCCTACCACGGCTACTTCGGCCACCGTGTCGTGGGCGAATAGAAGCTCTTCGAGCTCCCGGGGATAGATGTTTTCCCCACCCCGGATGATCATGTCCTTGAGGCGACCTTCGATAGAGAGATAGCCCCGCTCGTCCATGGCCGCCAGGTCGCCGGTGTGGAGCCATCCGTCAGCATCGATGGTCTCGGCGGTGGCGTCCGGCATTTCGTAGTAACCGTGCATCACCAGGTAGCCACGGGCGCAGTACTCGCCGATGGTCCCTACCGGCACTGTCTCGCCAGTCTCCGGGTCGATGATCTTGACCTCCACGTGGGGCATCGGGGTGCCGATGGTGGTGGCCTTGTCCACGATGGTGTCGGTGGCGTGGGTCATCGACGAAACCGGCGAGAGCTCGGTCTGGCCGAACACGATGGTGAAGGGCGCCCCGAGTTCCTTCTCGAACCGTTCGACCAGCGGGGCCGGGACAGTCGAGCCTCCGGAGCAGATGGCCTCCACGAGGGACAGGTCCCGGGAGGCGAAATCGGGGTGCTCAAGCATGGCCACCAGCATTGTGGGGACCCCCAGCATGGCCATCCCGCCGTACGTGTCGAACAATTCCAGTACCAGCCCCGGGTCGAAGGCCTCCACGAGGACCATGGTCACCCGCTTTGAGACGCCACTGAGGACGCCGAGCACGCAACCGCCGGTGTGGAACAGCGGCATGGTGCAGACCCACACCGCGCCGTCGCTGACGCCCATCCGGTCTGCCGTGTGGGCCCCGTTGTTGACCAGCCCCCGGTGGAACAGCAGGGCCCCTTTCGGGAAACCGGTGGTACCCGAGGTGTACTGGATCATGCACGGATCCATGGGGTCGGGGTCAACGAGATCGCCGTCCCAGGCGTCCCCCTCGGACAAGAAGTCCTCCCACTGATCGAGGCGGATGACCTCCCGTAGGTCGGGGCATTCGGGCTGCACATCGATGGCCGTGGCCAACATGGGGTTGCCCCGGAACTCGGGGAGCACCATGAGCCCTGCCGAGCGCGACTGGGTCAGCACATACTGGAGTTCGCGGGCCTGGAAGGCCGGGTTGACGGTCACCAGGATCACCCCGGCCATGGCACAGCCGAACTCCAGGATCATCCACTCGGGGACGTTCGGCGCCCACACGGCCAGCCGCTCACCCGGCTCGAAGTGGGCCCGGACAGCCCGGGCGGCCCGCTCGGCGTCGACGACCAGCTCGGCGTAGGTCCACTCCCGCCGGTCGGCCGGATCGGGGGTTCCGGCGATCAGGGCCACCCGTTCGGGGACCTGGTCGGCCACCTGGCGTAGTAGGCCACCGATGGTGAGGTCGCGGAGCTGAGGATCGTCCGGTCCAGCGCTGTGGGACAGGGTGAGGGCCATGGGGCCGGACAGTACCGCTCCCTGGGTGACGCCTCCGGGGTCGAGGGTTGGCACAGGGAATTGCGCAAGGGGCGCTAAGGCGGGGATGCTGCGCGTCATGGCCAAGCTGACCACCCTGGACCGGGAAACTTCGGTCGACGATCTGCTGGACGTCCTGCACCGTGACGGAGGGGTGATTGTCCGGGACCTGCTAACCGACGATCAGCGTCGGGCCATCGTTGACGACCTGGCGCCGTCACTCGAGGCGACCGCTCCGGGTTCCCGGAGCGGACTCGAGCAATGGGAGTTGTTCCACGGTTCCCAGACCATCCGGTTCTGCGGCCTGGCCGCTCGCAGCCGGGCCTTCGTGGACCACGCCCTCCTCCACCCCCTGCTGTCCGAGGTGGTTGACCGTGAGTTGTTGTCTGGTTGCGCCGACTACTGGCTGAACACCGGTCAGGTCATGGCCGTCGGTCCCGGGGAGCGGGCCCAGTACCTGCACCGGGACGAGAACAACTGGCCGGAGGCTGTCAACTCTGAACGGGAGATCACCATCAGTTGCATGTTCGCCCTTTCGGACTTCACCCGAGACAACGGTGCCACGGTGGTGGTGCCGGGCACGCAGGACCTGCCGCCCGGTCTGGTTCGGGGCTATGACGTGGCCGAGGCCGACCTGGCCTACGCCGAGATGCCGGCCGGTGCCGGGATGTTCTACTCGGGAAAGGTGATCCACGGCGCTGGGTCCAACGCCTCCGAGACGTGGCGTTACGGCATGCACGTCAGTTTCGTAGTCGGATGGTTGCGGCCCGAGGAAGCCAGTCCCCTGCAGGTGGATCGGGAGCGGGCCGCCGACCTGCCCGAGCGAGCCCGCCAACTGCTGGGTTGGTCGTCGTACCACTCTGATGCCGGGGGTCGGACGTGGCTGGTCGACTTCGAGGACGCGTCCCGTCTCTTCTCCTGAGCCGTCACTCCAGGGTGGCGTACGAACCGTCGTCTGCCGGGTCGATGTTGCCGCGTTCCCGGGCCTCGACGACGGCGTCGGAGAGGTCGGCCAGCCACTCGTTCACGGTCGGAACATTGCCCGCGCTGACCGTCAGGTGCAGGCCGTCCGGTGGGCCCTGCCTGTCGAGGTGCCAATGTCGGGCCGCTAGAGCTTCGCCCAGAGCCGGGATGTTGACTGGCTCGTCCGCTGCCGGGTCGGCGGTAATCGAGAGGAGGTGGTGTCGGGGGTCCCCGGGGACGGAGAGGCCGTCGACGGCCCGCACTCCGGCCCGGATGCGGTCAGCGGTCTCCAAGGTGGCTCGGACCAGCCGGCGGTAACCGTCGCGTCCCAGGTGGCGGACCACCGCCCAGGCGGCTGCCATGGGTAGGCCCGAGCGGGTGCCCTGCAGGTTCGGGGTGGCATAGCGGCCTCCCAGCCAGTCGTCAAAGACGAACGTCTGGTACCGGCGCAGTTCCCTTGACCGGTGAAGGAGGACCGAGACGCCCTTGGGGGCGTATCCGAGCTTGTGAATGTCAGCCGAGATGGACGTCACGCCGTCGACGCCGAGGTCCCACGGCGGGCTACCCCACGCATCGGGGTCCTCATCGGTGGCAAAGGGGAGGACAAACCCACCCATGCAGGCGTCCACGTGGCAGTTGGCGCCCACCGAGTCGGCCAATCCCGCCATTTCGGCCACCGGATCGACCACCCCCTGCGGGTACTGGGGGGCCGACGCCACGACCAGAGCGGTAGATGGTCCAACCGAGTCGGCTACTGCGTCTACATCGGCTGTCCAGTCGTCGGTTACTGGGACGACCCGGGTCCGCAGCCCGAACAGGTGGGCGGCCTTGTGGAACGCCGCATGGGCGCTTCGGGCCAGCACGATCTCCGGGTCGACCACGCCCCGCTCCGCCGCAGCACGTTCCCGGGCCGCCTCTACGGCACACAGGATGCTCTCGGTGCCACCGCTGGTCAGGAACCCGGCCGCCTCCGGTGGGCCGTGGAGGAGGTCGGCTGTCCAGGCGCAGAGTTCAGCCTGGATCTCGCCCAGCGAGGGGAAGGCGGCGGTGTTGAGAGCGTTTTCGTGGAGGAAGAGCCGGGCTGCCTCCTCAGCGACCTGGCGTACCTCCGGACCACCGTCGAACACCAGGCCGAACGTGCGCCCTTCAGCCCACCGCACGTCTCCACCCCGACGAGCGTCCAAGTCCCGGACCACCTCATCGACCGGGGTTCCGCCAACCGGGAACGGTTGGATCGTGGAGGACGACATCACCCGACAATAGGGTTTGTCCCGTGGGGAACCGAAAGACCGAGACTGGGGCTACCGACCTGTTCTCGTTTCCGCATCCGGTGGACGAGGTCTCGGCCCGGCTGGTGGCCACTGGGGTGGTGCTCCAGTGCGTGGTCATCCTGGCCACCGGGTGGACACTGCTGGTCGTCGTCCTGGCCTGGGGATTCCTGGCCCGAGTGGCGACCGGTCCAACACTTAGCCCGCTAGGCAGCCTGATCACCCGGGTGGTGCGGCCTCGCCTGTCGTGGGCCGTGCAGGAGACCCCGGGTCCACCCAAGCGGTTCGCCCAAGGCATCGGAGCGACCCTGTCCACCGGGGCGCTGGTCGCCGCCCTCGCCGGAGCCGAGACGGTGTCCTACCTGCTGGTGACGGTTGTCCTAGTCGCTGCCTCGCTGGAAGCGTTCGCGGGGTTCTGTCTGGGATGCTGGCTCTTCCGGATCCTGATGACGATCGGGGTGGTTCCCGAGGAGACCTGCGAGGCCTGCAGGGACCTGTGGGGAATCCGCTGAGCCGAACCAGGCAACTTCTGGCCCTAGTGGCCGGCACCGGGACGCTGGCTCTGTTCGCGCTCGGAGTTGCGGCGGTATCTGCCCAGTCTGACGTGGTTCCCGGACCACCCACCTCTGTGGCCACCACTTCGTCGAATGCCGAGGCCACCGTCACATGGTCGGCCCCGACCGCAAACGGGGGTACGGCGGTCACCGGGTATTCCGTGGCCTGGACCAGCAACGTAAGCCAGGGGATGACGTCCGGTTCGGCAAACGTCGCGGCCTCTGCCACTTCGTACCGCTTGACGGGCCTCCTGAACGGAGCCATCTACACGTTCACAGTCGCGGCGACCAACGCTGCCGGCACCGGTACCGCCTCAGCCTCGGTTGCCGCCATGCCCTACACACGGGCCGGGGCGCCGGCCAACCTGACAGCCGCTGCCTTGCCCGGAGGGCAGGTCCACCTGAACTGGGCACCTCCCGGCGACAACGGGGGTGCGACGGTCACCGGCTACCGGATCGAACGACGAGCGGACGGCGGCGAGTGGGCCGTCTTGGTTTCCGACACCGCGACGACGCTGACCTCCTACCTGGCGATCGGCCTCGATTCCGCCGTTTCGTATGAGTTTCAGGTCTCGGCCTGGAACGCAGCCGGGATGGGCGCCATGTCTGCCGCCTCGCCAGCGGTTCAGCCGATGGCTCCACCGACTACGACGACCGTGGCGCCGACTACGACGACCGTGGCGCCGACTACGACGACCGTGGCGCCGACTACGACGAC
>JAKURV010000032.1 GCA_022452035.1 Acidimicrobiales bacterium
GAGTGACACTACTCCCCGGTCCAGGCACCGGCCTGCCTCCTCGGCCGTCACTGCCAGAAGGGGTGGGGCCACCTTGGTCAGTTGCCTCATCAGGTCAGTAACGAGGCGAACGTTTCGAACGAACTCACCCCCGGTCAGGGTGCCGTTCAGGACTTCCGCGAGTTCTTCTCCGTTTGCCCAGGCATAGATCACGTGGGCAAAGCCCGGATCCGGGGGTTCGCTCGGCTCTAAACCCTCTTCTCGTTCGGCAGCTGCCACCCCGGCGGCCAGGGCGCATAGTCCATTGAACCGTTCCGGAAAGGCTCCAGCTAGTTGAACTGACGATGGTTCGCCGGGCCCGCGCTTCCGGTAGGACAGACAGGACACCACGGCCGACAGCATTCCCGGGTCTAGGCCTTCCAGGAGCCCAGAGTCCAGGGATTCCACTACCAGGAGGTCGGCCTCGTTGTGGATAGCGGCCAGCGGAAGGCCTCGGTCTTCTAGGGACCATCCGTCAGCCATCCCTCTGGCCTCCAGGACCCGCAGAGCGGCCTCCATCCGTTCCGAGAGACTGGTAGTCGCTGATCGGGAGTCTCGCTTCCGTGGCGGGGGTCTTCTCTTTTTGGTGGCCTGATGAATAGCGACACCCTGCCGATCGAGTTGAAACTGAGCGAATGACCGTGACAGAAGATCAGCAGCTTCGGCCCGGGTTCTACCCAGAACAAGATTTGCCACCATGTTGTAGGTTGGCCGGAAGGCCGAGCGGAGGACGAAATCGCGGCTGCCCGCCAGACCTGCTACTCGATCGAAGGAAACGAAGGGCGACCAGCAGACCAGGGCATGACCTTCGTCGTCTAGGCCACGGCGTCCAGCCCTGCCGGTTAGCTGGGTGAACTGCCCCGGTGTGAGGACCTGGTGGGTCTGGCCGTTGAACTTGGTTAGGCGGTCGATAACCACCGCCCGGGCCGGGAGGTTCACCCCCAGCGCGAGCGTTTCTGTGGCGTACACGATCTTCAGGAGGCCGGCGGCGAACAGCTCCTCCGTGACCTCCTTGAACGCCGGTACCAGCCCGGCATGGTGGGCCGCCACGCCCCGCCGGAGGCCGTCATGCCAGGCCGCCACGCCGAGGGCTGCTAGGTCCGCCTCAGGCAGGTCGGTCAGCCGGTCGTCCACCAGGGCGTCGACGGCTCGCTCCTCGGCGGCATCGTTCAGCTGGACTCCATCACGGATCATGACGTCGCGGGCCTCGTCGCATCCGGCCCGGCTGAAGATGAAGTGGATGGCTGGGAGCATGTCGTGGCGGGACAGCTCAGCCAGGACCTCGTCCCGGCGAGGTGAGGCCCAGCCTCGGCGACCGCGTCCCCGCCCGTGACGGGTCTGCCTGTCCACGTCAAACCGCTGCCCGTCGGGGTTTGATCGGTTACCGCTCCGGATGGACAGCCGGTGGACACGTCGGGGGCGACCCCGTTCGGCCACCAGGTAGTGGGAGTTCAGGCGGACCGGTCGACGGTCCTCGCGTACCACCGTCGTCGGCCCGCGCTCGGCGGTGAGCCAGTCGCCTAACTCCTTTGCGTTGGACACCGTGGCGGAGAGCGCCACTATCCCTACGTCCTCGGCCAGGTTGAGAACTACCTCCTCCCAGACGGCACCCCGGTACGGGTCCTCCAGGAAGTGGACCTCGTCTAGGACCACCCATCCGAGTCCCTCGGTGGCCGGGGATCCCGCGTAGAGCATGTTCCGGAGGACCTCGGTGGTCATGACCACCACTGGTGCCTCAGGGGCGATGACCTGGTCGCCGGTCATCAGGCCGACTGTGTCGTCGCCCAGCCGTTCGCCCAGGTCGCGAAACTTCTGGTTGGAGAGGGCCTTAATGGGTGCCGTGTAGAAGGCCCGGCGTCCAGCGGCTAACGCCGAGTCGATGGCATGTTCGGCCACCACCGTCTTACCGCTGGAGGTCGGGGCCGACACCAGGACAGAACGCCCGGCGTCCACGGCGGCCATTGCCTCGACCTGGAAGCGGTCGAGCTCAAAGGGCCGGCCGTCGGTCACTCGGATCCGGCTCGCCGGTGGCGGCGGGCCCTTAGCGCTCCCACCAGGATCGCCATCTCGTAGAAGGCGACCATAGGAACGGACAACAACAACAGGGTGAACGGGTCGCCACTGGGTGTCAGAACGGCCACTACCGCGACGATTCCAACGATGGCGTACCGCCGAACCCGTCGCAGCGATGCCGGGGTCAGGATGCCTAGGACTTGAAGGAGGACTAGGAGGAGCGGGAACTGGAAGCCGATTCCGAAAGCCAAGGTCATCTTCACAACGAATCCCAGGTACCGGGCAGGTGAGAAGACGCTTATCAGGTCCGGCCCTCCGATTCCGATTAGGAAGTCCAGGGCCCGCGGGATGCTCCAGTAGGCGAGGCCGCAGCCGGCCCCGAACAGGAGGACTCCCAGGCCGACGAACAGGACGCCCCACCGTCGTTCCCGTGCATGGAGACCGGGTGCCACGAAGCGCCAGGACTGCCACAGCAGGACCGGCATGGCCAGAGCGATCCCTCCATAGCCCGCCACCATCATTCGGACTCCGAAGGGCTCCAGCGGATCAGTGACCAGCAACTCGCACCCCGTGCCGAAGGCACTGCCCTCCACCGCCTCTCCCCGGATGTGGCAGTAGGGCTCCAGCAGGAGATCCAGGATCTGCGGGTAGAACACCCACGCGGCCACTGCCCCAGCCACAACAGCCAGCGTCGAGCGGATCAGTCGACTGCGGAGCTCCTCGAGGTGACCCATGAGGGTCATCTGCCCGTCGGGGTCAGCCACCAGCCTCCTCCGCTTCATCGGTGGCCGACTCGGGCGACGTAGATCCGGTCAGGCGATGTCCCCGCTCACGGGCCATGGCCTCGAGGGACGGGTCCTCCACCAGGTCTCGGAACTCTTCCTGGAATCCCGTGGCCACCCGTCGGACTTCTCGAATCACCCGACCGAACTGCCGGGCGACCACCGCCAGCCTGCCCGGACCGAGTACCACGAGGCCCAGCAGCAGGATGACCAGGATCTCGCCACCCCCGATGTTTCCCATGGGGTGAACCTACCGACGCCCTAGCCGAGCGGTGCCTGACTCCAGGCTGCGAGTCGACCGGGATAGGTCGGCCACCACCACGGCAAGTCGACCGAACCGGTGAAGGGAACGCACGGTGGCCTCCAACTCTCGAGACAACCGAGCCGACACGACAGCCAGGACCGACACGGCAGCCACTAAGACCCCCGTGCACAGCAGAAGGCTTCCTTCCATCATTCCGAGCCTAGGCGTCATGGTGCCAGCGTCCGGTGGGCCAGCCCGGCATGATGACTGGGTGTCCAATCCGCCGCTGACCGCCCCCCTGCTGTTCGCCCACCGAGGCGGCCGTGCCCACGCCCCGGAAAACACATTGGAGGCCTTCGTCCTTGCCCTTCGGCTGGGTGCCACGGGGCTAGAGAGCGATGTCTGGTGCTCGGCGGATGGGGTTCCGGTCCTCCACCACGACGGGCGGATCGGCCGAAGGTTCCGTCGCCGGACCATTTCGACCCTGACCATTCCGGACCTCCCGCCGGATGTTCCGACGTTGGCCGACCTCTACACCAGGGTGGGCTCCCAGGTACCCCTGTCGTTGGACGTCAAGGATTCGGAGGCCGTGTCCGACATCCTCCGTGTGGCCTCCGATCACGGAGCCCTCCCCCAGCTCTGGCTCTGCCACCCGGATCCAGAACTCTTGACCCAGTGGCGGGACCTGGACTCGCAGGTCGTCCTCGTCCACTCCACCCGCCTCGAGCGCATGTCCGGAGGACTGGAACGGTGGGCCGCCGACCTGTCAGATGCCGGAATTGACGCTGTGAACCTCCCCGAGCCGGACTGGAGCGGGGGCCTGGTGTCGCTCTTCCGTCGGTTCGGCCTCCGGTGCCTGGGCTGGGACGCTCAGCACCCCCGCCAGATCGACCGGCTCCTCCAGATGCGCCTAGACGGAATCTTCGGCGACCACGTCGATCGTCTGGTCGACGGCGCGGCACGCCTCCACGGCAGGCTCTGAACGCTGGAGGTCAGAGCCTGTCTAGGCCTCCCAGCGGCCAAACTCGCACGAAGGCCCGTCCCACGATCGAATCGACGGGCACCGGACCGTAGTAGCGACTGTCCCGGGAGTTGCCCCGGTTGTCCCCCAGGACGAAGACGTGACCGTCGGGAACCGTGCACCCGGCGGTGGTGTCCTGGTTCGCACACCACGGCACCGTCGTGAAGCCCGCCGTCCCGTCAGGGACCGGGAGGTATGGCTCGATCAGGAGGCCACCGTCGATCAGTACCCGTCCGCTATCTGTAGTGACCGTCTCACCGGGGAGGGCGATAACCCGCTTGATCAGGTCGTCGGCACCTACTCCCGACTCGGGACGTGGGTGGAACACCACCAAGTCCCCGCGGTTTACGTCGTGGAGTCGGTAACTCACCTTGTTGACCAGGATCCGGTCCCCTGAGGACAGCGTCGGCTCCATGGAGGGACTCGGTATGTAGAAGGCCTGGAAGAGGAAGGCCCGGACGATCAGGGCCAAGGCCAGGGCCCCGACCAGCACCACCCCCCATTCCAGGACAGTCCGACGGGCCGAACGGATCGTCCCCGGGATCCCGAGGTCCACCTCGGGAGAGGGGTCCGATATCGGATGCCCGGCGAGTTCGCTGGGTGGTTGGGGGGTGACGACCACCTCGGGAACTACGAAGGTTCTGTCGACCATTCGATCCTGGCCCACTGGCCCACCTGTTAGGTCCTCCCGGGTCACGATTGCCGGTCCTCCCGAGGGGTCGGCCGTAGGTCCTGTCAGTGATGACGGTGCCGTCCCGTCGGGCGTCCCTTCAGGTCGTCACCCGGCCGGTTCAGGATCAGTATTTTCTTCGGCCACTGACCGGGCCCGGGCCCGGGCAAGCACGTCGTCGGCCCACGCCTCGTCTCCCGATCCGGGTATCGACCGCGGGGTCTCGGGTGTCTGATCGGGCACGGATCGAACCTACCCGTCGGGCGGTGTCACTCGGTGGCGCGCCACTACTGGTAGCGGGTCAGAACGCGTGCTGCGGCGGCGGCCCGCAGCTCCTCACCCTGACCCTCGGGCGCCGAGCCCACCCGGGCTGCCGGGCCCAAGCGGAGCAGGAGGCGTTCCAGCCACCGGTCTGCCGTCACCGGCAGGGTGACCCGAACCCGGCCATCGTCTAGGTGGTCCAGGGCGGTGTGCGGGTACTGGTCAACTACCCAGTGGACCTCCGGATCCAGTTCGAGGACCACCTCGGGGAGGCTTCCATCCACGGGGATGCCGTCCATTGCTTCGGCCTCCTCCTCCACCGGGATGAACGGCAGATCGGTCAGCGTGACACCGCGTACCCGGTCCAGGCGGAACACCCGTCCGGCTCCCACCGATCGGCAGTAGGCGGTCAGGTACCAGAAGCCGTCGTAGATACACCGGTGAGGTTCCACCACCCGCCTCGTTTCCTCATCACGGTTGTAGGAGTAGTAGTCCAGCTCCACACACCGACCCGATCGGATGGCCTCCCGCAGGAGTGTCAGAACCTTCTCCCCGCCGGAGGTCAGGCGGAGCTCCACTGTTGGGGCCTTGGAAGTCTGCGTGCCGACCAGCTTGGCTACGGCCCGCTCCAGGGGTCCTAACCGGTCATCGCCCAACAGGACGGCCGCGGCCCGGCCCGCTGCCACTAGGGCTGCCAGGTCGGCACTCCCCATCCTCATAGGTCTATCCAGCAGAGTGTCGCGATCGATTCGGATCTGGTCCTCGGTCACGACCACGTCGAAACTCAGAAAGTGCTGGTACCTGTCAGCCGAAACGAAATTCACAACGTCGGTCAGGTCGGAAACCAGGTCGGCGGCCGGGTAGTCGAACCGGTCCGACACCTCGGCGATGGTGGCACCTCCCGGACGGTGCTCCCGCAACCATGGGATCAGGGCAAGGAGTCGCTGGACCCGCTGAGCGGCGCCAAGTCCGCTCACGCCAGTGCCTCCAGCCAGGACACCATTTCGTCACGGAACCCGGTCGGGGCCACGACCTCGGCGCCGTCCAGAAAGGTCAGGACGAAGGACCGGAAGGCCGCGGCGTCCCGGACCATCTCTCGTACCAGTACCGAGCCGTCTTCGCGCTTCTCGATGATTTCGACACCACGGAGAAAGCTGGTCAACCACGGGACGTGCCGCTTGTCGACCAAGAGGTCCACCGCGACCTCGTCACCGTCTCCGAACTGCCAGGCATGGTCCTCGCGTACCTCGATGAGCGCACCCGGAACGGCAATCACCTCGTCGGTGACGAAGACCGGCCCCTCGAACCGATCGCATCTGTACTGCCGTCCGGCACCCCGACCGCGGTCCAGGCCGGACAGTTGCCAGTGACCCCGGGTGAAGACAAGTCGATGGGGTTCAACTGTCCGGCACTCTCCCCGATAGTCGAACGAAACCACCCGTCTTTCCATGACGGCCCCCATCAGTTCGCGGACCAAAGGCCCGTCAGCCACTTCAGCCACGGGAGTAGTCCGGTCCCCTCCATCGGCCGACGGGCTTCCACCAAGCAGCCAGATCGGGACGTCGGGACGTGCCGCGTCGAAGCGGACCAGCGCCGAGGCCAGCGCCAGGCTCGCCATCTCCTCGGCGTCCAGGATCGGAAGATCTGCCTCGAACTCGGAACGGCGGATGCTGTAGCCGTCCAGCGGCGGATCGGTACCTGGAACCGTGTCGACTGCGATGGGAAGGCCCATGCCTCGGAGCTCGTCCTTGTCGCGTTCGAAGGTCCGACGGAAGGCCACCTCGTCCTCGGCGTAGGCGCCGGGCGGGAGATGGTTCCGGATCTCGTGCCGGCCCAGGGGCTGCTCTGTCTCCAGCAGCAGGGCCACCAGGTCTAGGAGCCTCTCCAGCTTCATCATCTCGGCCACCGTCCCACCCTATGTCGGGCCGTTCGGCCTCTCCCGGGCCCCTTCCGGGCCGAGCCAAGGGTCCCGGGAGAGGTGATCAGAGGGAGTCAATCAGTTTCTGGACCCGTTCATCTTCGAACCGGAACGGGTCCTTGCATAGGACGGTCCGCTGGGCCTGGTCGTTCAGTTTCAGATGGACCCAGTCCACGGTGTAGTCCCGCCGCTGCTCCTTGGCCCGGCGGATGAAGTCCCCGCGGAGCCGAGCGCGGGTATCGGTCGGTGCCTCCGCCTCGGCCGTGGTGATCTCCCGATCGGTGGTCACTCGTTCGACCAGGCCCCGATCCTGCATGCGGTAGAAGAGCCCCCGCCGCCGGTCCACGTCGTGGTACTGCAGGTCCAAGAGGAGAACCCGGGGGTCGGCCAGGGCGAGCCCGTGGCGTTCCCTGTAGGCCTCCACCAAGTGGTACTTGGCCACCCAGTCGCATTCCTGTCGCAACTCGAGAGGGTCCCGTTCGATCCCTTCGAGGCAGTGCTGCCACATAGCCAGAACTTGGTCCTCCTCGGCCGACGTGTCACGCCGTTCCGCGAACCGGATTGCCCGGTCCAGGAACTCCCGCTGGATGTCCAAAGGACTGAGTTCACGCCCGCTGGCCAGCCTTACCGTCCGACGACACGTGAGATCATTGCTGATCTCACGGATGGCCCTGATCGGGTTTTCCAGAGTCATGTCCCGGAACACCACGCTCGGTTCCTCCAGCATTCGGAGCAGCAGTCCGCACGCTCCAACCTTCAGGAACCCCGCGTACTCGCTCATGTTGGAGTCACCGACGATCACGTGCAGACGTCGGTACCGCTCGGCGTCAGCGTGGGGCTCGTCACGCGAGTTAATGATGGGACGTGACCGGGTGGTAGCGCTTGACACTCCCTCCCAGATATGGGCTGCCCGCTGGCTGATGCTGTAGCCGGCACCACCCCGAGCGGTCTCGTAGATCTTCCCGGCCCCCGCCCAGATCTGACGGCTAACCAGAAAGGGAATGAGCACCTCGTCATGGTCCGACATGTCGTCTCGACGGGTGGTCAGGTAGTTCTCGTGGCAGCCGTACGAGTTGTTGGCCGAGTCGGTGTTGTTCTTGAAGAGGAAGACGTCGCCATCGATCCCCTCCTCTCGAAGCCGTTGCTCAGCACTCCCCACCAACTGCTCCAGGATTCGTTCCCCTGCCTTGTCGTGGGTCACCACGTCGCGAACAGACGCGCACTCCGGGGTGGCGTACTCGGGATGTGATCCCACGTCGAGGTACAACCGGGCGCCGTTGGGGAGGAACACGTTTGAACTCCGCCCCCAGTCCACGATTCGACGGAACAGGTACCGCGCCACCTCGTCCGGGCTGAGGCGACGAGAACCGTCGACGGTGCAGGTGATGCCGTACTCGTTCTCGATTCCGTAGATCCGGCGTTGCACCGTCCGACCTCAGGCTGTCGGAACGCCAGAAGTCACGCCAGAAGGGCGTCCAACTCGTCGCCCTCCACCCGCCGGAAGGCTCGGCGGCCGCTCTGACGTGCTAGTACCGCCACCTCCAGATCGTCTCCAACCAGAGTGCGGTCCGGCCCGGCCAGTGCACCCACCGAGGCCTTGACTGCATCTGTCAGGCCGGCTTCCTGGTTCCATGTCCCCTCCAACCGGTCCCGGATGGCCTCAGCCTCACCCCCGATGACCACGAAGGAGGCCATGTCCATGACCGTGCCGTCATAAAGGAGGTGGAAGAGCTGATCGCCACCGTCCTCCTCGCTCATCTCGGCTACCAGCATCTCTACCTCGAGGGGTTTCATCTCGTGGGTGAAGTAGTGGCCGAGGATCTGGGCGTACTGGTTGGCCAACGAGCGGGCGTCCACGTCGTCGCGGCTGAAGGCATAGCCCTTGAAGTCGGCGTGGCGGACGCCGGCGATTCGGAGTTGGTCGAACTCGTTGTACCGGCCGACCCCTACGAAGCCGATCCGGTCGTAGATCTCGCTCACCTTACGCAGGGTGTTGGACGGGTTCTCAGCACATAGGAGGACACCGTCGGCGTACGTGCTTCCGATGGCCGCCCGACCGCGAGCGATGCCCTTGCGGGCGTAGTCCGCTTTGTCCTTCATCAACTGCTCGGGCGAGACGTACATGGGCATGGTCATCGGACGATCCCCGATCCTCCGGGTTGCGTCGGGTTCACAACGCTCCCTCCCAGCCGTTCCAACAAGACCGCTGTCCGGTCGGACACTCGCTGATCATCTAGGCGCTCGAAGCCGTCGGCCGTGATCGAGGCCACAATCGGGTAGATGCCTCGTACCGGGTCCGGTCCTCCAGTGGCGCTGTCCTCATCCGCAGCCTGGAAGAGTGCCTCAACGACCACGTCCACGGCGCCGTCCAGATCCAGCGTGTCATGGTGCCGGAGCTTGATCACCGTGGTGGCGTGCAGACTCCCCGACCCGGTGGCGGCATAGTCCCGTTCCTCGTACCGACCGCCGGTCCCATCGAATTGGAACAGGCGACCCTGTCCAACCCTCTCGTCAAAGCCGGCGAATATAGGCACAATCGGAAGTCCCTGCATGGCCAACGGCATGTGGCCCCTCAGCATCTGGCTGAGCTGATTCGCCTTCCCATCCAGGCTCAGCGGGCTGCCCTCTACCTTCTCGTAATGCTCAAGTTGGAGCTGGAACAGGCGCACCATCTCCATGGCCAGGCCGGCCACCCCTGAAATGGCCACCCCCGAGTGGCTGTCGGCAGGGAAGACCTTCTCGATTGTCCTGTGGCTGATGAAGTTCCCCGACGTGGCCCGCCGGTCGCCGGCCATAACGACGCCGTCGACGTACCGAACAGCAACCACAGTGGTCCCGTGGGTGATTAGCGCTGGGTCGATGCGGTCGGGCATGTCCGGGGCACCTACGCCGAGCCGACCAAGCAGGCCAACGAAACTCGGTCCCGGATCGTCGTCGGGGGTGAAAAGGGGAAGCGTCACGGCCCGGAGGCTAACCCGCCCACCGGGTTGCCCTACTCGCCACCTTTCTGGATGTAGCTCTTCACGAACTCCTCGGCGTTGGTCTCCAGGACCTCGTCGATCTCGTCCAGGAGGTCGTCCAACTCCCCCTTTAGGCGCTCACTACGTTCGGTGGACGCAGGAGCGACTGGCTCAGCACCCGCGTCCTCCTCACGGTCAGAGGTCTCCCGCTGTCGCTGTTCCCGTTCGGCCATTTCCATGTCCTCCATGCCCCTCAAGCGGTTAGGCGGTCGAGCAGCTCCTCCACCGTCTCGCAGGTGTCGAGGAGCGTACCGACATGGTCCACCGTGCCACGGGTGGGCTCCATCATCGGCACTCGGCGAAGCGCCTCCCCGCCGACATCGAACACAATCGAGTCCCAGTTGGCAGCCACGATCCGGTCTGGCCAACGCTTCAGACACTGCCCCCGGAAATAGGCCCGTGTGTCGCCCGGTGGGTTATCCATGGCCCAACGCGCTTCGTCGACTTCGACCAGGGTCTCGGCTCCCATCCGGGCGAAGAGCGACCGGTCTGGCCGAAGGTCGTGGTACTGGAGGTCCAGAGCGGCCAACTTGAGATCGTCCGTCGACAGCCCGTGGCGCTCCCGGAAGCCATCCATCACCCGCCGCTTGGTGATCCAGTCCAGCTGGCCAATCAGCGATTCGGGGTCCGACTCCAGGCCGGTTAGGACGTTCTCCCAGCGCTCCACTACTTCGTCAGCCACAGGCCCGCCCACCGCGTCGGTTCCCCGCTCACGGAGGTACTTCTGGGCCGCCTCGAGTAGGCCCCACTGAAGTTCGAGGGCGGTAGCCGTCCGGGTGTCGGTCAAGGTCACCAAGCCGGTCAGATTGACGTCCCAAGACACGGACTGCATGGCCAGGACGGGGTCTCGGAGGGCCACCGTTCCGTCCAGGAAATCGTCCTCCACCATGGCCAGGATGATGGCCGTGGTCCCCACTTTCAGGAAGGTGGCCACCTCGCAGAGATTGGCGTCGCCCACGATGACGTGCAGCCGGCGGTACCGGAGCGGATCGGCGTGTGGCTCGTCTCGAGTGTTGATAATGGGTCGCTTCAGGGTGGTCTCCAAACCCACCTCCTCCTCGAAGAAGTCGGCCCGCTGGGTTATCTGGTATGACAAGTAGTTCCGGTCCCGGAAGGGCAACTCGCAGCCCACCTTTCCCGCACCGGTGAATACCTGTCGGGTCACGAAGTGGGTGGTCGCGTGCTGCACGATCCGGCCGAACGGAGTCGCCCGGTCCATCAGGTAGTTCTCGTGGCACCCGTAGCTGTTGCCCTTGCCGTCAGAGTTGTTCTTGTAGACGACCAGTTCCTGGCCCTCTGGAAGCACCTCGTTGGCCGCCTCCATGGACTCGATGAGGATCATCTCCGCCGCTCGGTCCTGGAGGACCACCGTGAGGGCGTCGGCGCACTCCGGGGTGGACAACTCGGGGTGGGCGTGGTCGACGTAGTAGCGGGCGCCGTTGGTGAGCACGGCATTCACGAGGTGGGTCTCGATCTCAGGTGCCAGGGCGTCCAGGGGCGTGAAGCCGCGAACGTCAACGGACGGGGATTCGTCCACGAAGTCCCATCCCACTCGCGGTGCACCGGGTCCGCTCCCTGGGTCGGCCCGGCGACTCAGGTAGGCGTTGATAAGCAGCGATGAGGCGCTGATCGGGTTCGGGTCGGCGACCCCCCGATGAACAATGCCGTACTCCGTCTCGATACCCAAGGTCTTGGGGACGGCCATCGCTGGACCCTAGTGGTGCTTCCTTCGGGGTCGCCGGGACCACCGGCCAGTCAACTCAGAGGTACTGGCCGGTTCCTACACCCTCGATGGCCCGCCCACCAGACTCGTCGGCGTTCCTGGAGACCAAGGTACGGACGTAGACGATTCTCTCACCCTTCTTCCCGGAGATCTTCGCCCAGTCGTCCGGGTTGGTGGTGTTGGGAAGGTCCTCATGTTCGGTGAATTCCTGGCGCACCGCCTGGATCAGGTCGTCTACGTGAATCCCGCGTCGCCCGCCCGCCAGTTGACGCTTGATGGCCAGCTTCTTTCCGCGCCGGACGATGTTTTCGACCATGGCTCCGGAGGCGAAGTCACGGAAGTAGAGGATTTCCTTGTCACCGTTCTGGTAGGTCACCTCCAGAAAGCGGTTGCGCTCTTCTTCCGAGTACATCTCGGACACTGTCTCGTCGATCATGGCCAGGGCGGCCTTGTTCCGGTCGCCCCCGCCTGTCGTCTCCACTGATTCCTCGTCGATCGGCAGGTCGCCTACTAGGTAGCGGGCGAAGATCTGTGCCGCAGCCGTCGCGTCCGGTCGTTCAATCTTGATCTTCACGTCGAGGCGGCCCGGGCGCAGGATGGCTGGGTCGATCAGGTCTTCCCGGTTCGAGGCTCCGATCACGATGACGTTCCGCAGTGTCTCGACGCCGTCGATCTCGGCCAGCAACTGGGGAACAATCGTGGACTCGATGTCCGAACTGATGCCCGTGCCCCGTGTCCGGAAGAGGGACTCCATCTCGTCGAAGAAGACGATGACCGGCCACCCCTGTTCAGACTTCTCTCTGGCCCGCTGGAACACCAGCCGGATCTGACGTTCTGTCTCCCCCACGTACTTGTTGAGCAGTTCGGGTCCTTTGATGTTTAAGAAGTAGCTACGGGCTTCTGCGTCGCCTGAAACCTCGGCCACCTTGTTGGCCAGCGAGTTGGCGACCGCCTTGGCGATGAGCGTCTTCCCGCAGCCCGGTGGCCCGTAGAGGAGGATCCCCTTGGGAGCTGGCAGGTCGTACTCGGCGAACAGGTCCTGGTGGAGGAAGGGCAGTTCGACTGCGTCCACGATTAGTTCGATCTGGCGGTCGAGACCCCCTACGTCTTCATAGGTGACGTCCGGGATCTCCTCCAGTACCAGGTCCTGGACTTCGGGGCGGGGTAGGCGTTCCAGGAGCAGGCCGGCCTTCGGGTCCAACATCGCAGAGTCGCCACTGTGCATGCCGATTCCGACAAGGTCGGCGGCCAACTCCACAACGCGCTCTTCGTCTCCCCGGCCGACGATGACGGCCCGTCGACCGCCGGCCATGACTTCTTTGATCGTCACCACCTCGCCGGTGGCCTCGTGCCGACGGGCCATGACCACGCTCATGGCCTCGTTCAGGACGACCTCCTGACCGGGACAAAGGCCCTCGGCTGCCTCCTGGTGGACTGCGACCCGCATCTTGCGGCCACCCGAGTGGACGTCGGCCGTCCCATCGTCGTTCAACTGCACCACGGTCCCGTAGGCCGAGGGGGGCTGGGAGAGCTTCTCCACCTCGTCGCGTAGGGCGGTGATCCGCTCCCGGGCCGTCTCCAGGGTGGTGTTCAACTTCTGGTTGCGGGCGTTGGCCCGTGTTAACTCGCGGTTGGCGTCCCGAATCTCGGATTCGAGGCGACTGATCTGGCGCGGTGTGTCGACCAGGCGGCGGCGCAGTTCTGCCATCTCCTGGTCTCGGTCGTCCGCAGCGGGTTCGCCGTGCGGGGCCTCGTTCCCGGACCCGTCCGGCTCCTCACTTTCCTTGAGTTCGGACACGCCTACCCTCCTGTCCCGACCCTAGTCCTGGACCACTCTCGGTCCTGTGCCAGATGACCCGGGGCCGGTCCGGTGACAAGCGTACGGGGGTCGGTACACTCCTCCCCGTCCCAGGAAAGCAGCTCTAGGGCTGCCATCTTGAAGCAATGACCTATTTTGGGGCACGGTGACCGTGCCTGACGAGAGGACCAACCAACCATGAAGGTCTGGATCGACCAGGACCTGTGCACCGGCGACGGTCTCTGCGAGGAGATCGCCCCCGACGTCTTCGCCCTTCTCGACGACGGACTGGCCTATGTCAAGGATGGCGACAAGATCCTCAGCGACCCGGCAGGTGCCGAAGCGGTTGCTCCAATCCCCGAAGGGCAGTTGGAGGCCACAATCGAGTCGGCCGAGGAGTGCCCCGGCGAGTGCATCTACATCGAGGTTGACTGACGGCCTAGACCAGTTTCGACGTCTGAAGGGCGGCCTCCGGGCCGCCCTTCGACCTTTTTCAACAGTTCCCGTTCTGAAGGTCCCGTCAGAGGCAGGGACCCGTCGGCGTGGCCTTGTTGGCCGTCTCCTCCAGGAGTCGGGACAGTTCTCCGGCCTGCACGGCGTAGGCCACCGATCCCCCACCTCTAATGCGGGAGAACAGCACGCCAACCACGGCCCCCGATCCATCCACAACCGGGGCTCCGGAATGTCCTGTTCGGATGGTGGCCGTGATCTCCAGGGCGTCACGACCGTCGGCTGGACGGCCGTAGATGTCCTCACCGGTAGCTCGGATAAGACGACGAACCGCGATCGGAAGCGCTACCGGACCGTCGGCACCCTCGTGCACCAGCACCGTCCCGAGCGTCCCCGCCACCGCCGTACCCAGATCAAGGGCGGGCGGCAGGTCGAGGGTTCGGAGTGGGCGGAGGAGGGCCAAGTCGCTTACCGGGTCGAAACCCACCACCCGGGCGGCGACCTCCTCTCCTGCCACCTCCACGGTCGGTGCCGTAATACCAGCAACCACGTGGGCCACCGTGGCGATGAGACCATCGGCCACCACGAACCCCGTCCCCACTTGGGCCGTGCGACAGTCCAGGCCTCGGACCTGTAGAACCGAGGCCAGTAGGTGGTTGGTGGGCAGACCTTCAGTGGTTCCGATCGTCGGGATCACGGTGGTCCAAACCGCCGTGTCGGTTGGCGGTCGCACCCCAATCCCGTCGTCTCCTCTGACCGATGCGGTAATAACGATTCCCGCGGAGGCCGCCACGGCCACCGCTACCACGGCCAGGACCCGAGACCGGGTCACTTCTGAAGCAGGCGTGCGTGAGTCAGAAAGGCCGTATGGGCCACCATGCGGTGGTCGGGCCGCACGGCCTGGCCGTCCACGTGCCATGTCCGGTTCAGTACCTCGACCGTCTCGGCGAAGCGGAAGCCGTGGGCGTCTAGGGCGTCCCGAAACTGGGTGGCCTGCAGGATGCTCGGTGTGTACGCCACGATGATCCCTCCGGGCAGGAGGGCACCGGCGGCGTGGGGAACTACCTTCCAGGGTTCCGGAAGGTCGAGGACGACTCGGTCGAGATCCCGAACATCGATCCCCTCGTATGCATCCCGGATCTGGACGTCGTAGCGGTCCAGCGCCCTCGGTCCAAGCATGGTCGTCACGTTCTGCTTCGCCCGTGCGGCAAAGTCCTCCCGGAGTTCGTAGCCGGTGACCTCGGCCCCCGCCCGCAACATGGTCATTGACAGGGCTCCGGAACCGACGCCCGATTCCAGGATCTGCGCCCCCGGGAAAACGTCGGCTAGGAGCAGCAACGGCCCTAGGTCCTTCGGGTAGATGACCTGTGCCCCACGCGGCATCTTGAGCACGTAGTCCGACAACGTGGGTCGGAAGGCAGTGAAGGTGCTGCCCCGGCTTGAGCGCAATACCACGCCCTCGTCTGCGCCGAGGACGGCATCATGGGCGATGACCCCGGTGTGAGAGTGGAACTCTGCCCCGGCAGCTAGCGCCACCAGATATCTCCGCTGCTTGCGGTCTACTAGGAGAACTTGGTCACCTTCGGCGAAAGTCCGGTTCACAATACCCCTCCAGCCGGCGGCCGGCCGAGGAGGAGCGGAACATCGGTCTCAACTTCTGGGGCCCGACCTCCAGCCCGTTCCACCAGGCGACAGAAGGCACAGATCTCGCCGTTGGCTGGAGCCCCGCACCGGACACAGGAACCCACTGCACCCCGTTCCTCAACGACCACCGGGGCGAACCGGTCCACCGCCCGGTCCAGAAACCCGAAGTAGAAATCGTGTTTGGTTCCCGGAGACCGTTCTTCGATAGCGTTCAATGCCTCCTTGTAGCCAAGGTGCCGGTTCCCTTCAGCCATCGGGCATTCCTCCACCACGTACTCGATCCCCCGGAGAACGCAATAAGCGGCCGTTTCCCGTTCGCCTAGGCGGACTAGGGGCTTGACCTTTCGGGGAAAACCCTCGCCGGCCGGGAGCACCGGCTTCTGTCGCCCCAGGTATTCGCCCTGCCACCGGAGTACGTTCCCGAGCAGCACTGCGGCTTCATCGTCCAGATTGTGTCCCGTAACGAGGGCGTCGTAGTTCCCCCGGCGGGCCGCCTCGTCGAATAGGTGTCGCTTAGAGAGGCCACAGGCACTGCATGGCACCCTTCGGGCTGCCCGGGCGCCATTCGGGATGTCATAGCCGTAGTCGGCCGGAAGGTCCACCACCTCGAGGCTCAGGTCACGGTCCTTGGCGAACGCACGGGCGTAGGCCTCTGACTGGCCGCTGTAGCCGTCGATCCCCAGTCCGAGGTAGAGGCCGTCGACCTGGTAACCCAGCTCCAGCAGGATGTCCCATACGGCTAGGGAGTCCTTGCCGCCCGAGACGGCTACCAGAATCCGGTCGCCGGCGGACAACATTCGGTGCTGTTTGATGGCCCTCTCTACCTGGTCGCGACACAGCCTAAGAAAGTGCTCTTCACAGAAGTTGGCGTTGTGCCGTCGCACATCGATCACCGCCGGACCCCGGCAGACCCGACACTTCACCAGGCGCCTCCGGAGATGACTGAGCGAATCTCGATCCGGTCGTCGGCACCCAGGACGTCGTCCCCGGGAACGAGGGTTCCCTCTCGGATGACCAGAACACCCTCGCGGCGTAGATCAAGCCGGGCAAGGAGTGCCGAGACGGCCATCGGTCCCTCGAACTCCACCGTGCGGGTCGGGTTGCGAAGCTCAACGATCACCCGTCCTCACCCCCTTCGTCGAGGTGTCGAACTTCGAGACCTTCCCCCACCTCCAGCCGGGTGCGGTGAGCCGTGGGGGGTCGACCCCCGAGGGCGCGGAACAGGCGACCCACCAGGCCGACGGCCAGAGCTACCTGCCATCCTCGGTGGCCACCAACGAGGCCGCGACGAATCCCGCGGCCTACCAGGGTGGAGAACAGGCCACCCATCAGAATCGGCGGACCTCGACCACCGTCGATCGGCGGTGGCCGGCCCGTCGGCCCACCCAGTAGGCCACGGCCACTACGACAGTGGCAGCCACCGCGGCGGCCAGGATCAGCGACGAGCGTCGGTCCCCGATCGAACCGTCCTCCTCGCCGACCGTGGCCCGGAGCTCCGCTTCCAGGTCCTGGCGGGTAATCCGTTCTTCAACCATCCAACCCCGTCCGTCCACCTATGCGTGACAGGGCCAGGGCTCCGAGTGCCGCCATTGCCGCACTGGCCGCCAGGTAGGGCACCCACGACCAATGTCCATCGAGGACCGACCAGGTCTGGAGGGCCCGCAGCCCTCCCACCGTTAGTAGGACCGTCCCCAGTCCTAGGGTCGTGGCACCGGCCAGCCCGTAGGTCAGGAAGCGACCCGCTGACCGAAGTGGTTCGACGGTCTCCTGACGGACGTACCGTCGGAGAAGGGCGGTCAAGGCGCCGGTCGCCCGGTTGTCAGAGGAGC
>JAKURV010000033.1 GCA_022452035.1 Acidimicrobiales bacterium
CCGGAGGCCTGGGCGGCGAGGTCCTCCGTGATCGTGTCCGACGCTCCCGCCGCGTCCTCCGCCGCCGACCCTCCATAGTCTGGGCCGGGGACGCCGAAATTCTTGGCCCACACGTAGTTGCCCGACGAGTCCAACTTCGAAACGAACACGTCCTCGCTGCCGTTCGAGGAGAGGTTGGCAGTGCCCGCACCCGGGTCGAAGTCGACCGTGCCGGAGAAGGACCCGGCGGTGTACACGTTGCCCGACGAGTCGACCGCCACCGACTTGCCAAGGTTCTGTCCGGTGCCGCTGAAGACAGCGACCGCACCGTCATCGGACGACCACGCACCGGCGGGCGACCAGACACCCCCACCAGCGTCGACACGACCAGCACCGCTGTTACGGCGGTGCGCAGCCGACGCCGGGTGGCGCCGGGGGCCGGGTCAGAACGTGCGGTCACCCGTTGATGTTATGGAGACCAGACCGGAGTCACCCGGTTGGTGGGTGGCGGTCGGTGCCGAGCTGGTCGGTGCGTTTCTCGTTCTGCGGTCCGGGCTTTTCGGCGGATGTTCCGCCGGGGGTCAGTTGGTGAACTCCAACCCGTCGAAGTTCCCGTCGGCCCGCCACCCTTCGAGGAGTTGGAAGAACTCGATGGATCCGCCCCCGTAGGGCGCGGCCTGGATGGCGCTTGGTTCGCGGGCTTGCCCTTCGTTGTTGTAGTAGCCGGGGGTGCAGTCCGCGCCGCCGAGCGCTCCCATGGCGCCGAGGCCTTTCTCGACGATGGTGGCTACCCATGCTTCTTCGCCTTGTTCGGAAACTTCGACGGTGACCGCTCCCTGGTGGAGGGCGTGGCCGATGATGTGGGCCAGGTGGGTGGAGAGTTCGTCGAGGAGGTGCGGGAAGTTCGCGGTGAACGCGGCTTGGCTGATTTGCATGAAGAAGCAGTTCGGGAACCCGCGGCTCTGCACGCCGTGCAGTGTCGACATGCCGGTGGCCCATTTTTCGGACAGGGTCTGGCCGCGGCTTCCGATGATTTCGTAGCCGGCCCGGCGGGCGTAGGAGGTTCCCACTTCGAAGCCGGTGGCGAAGATGATGCAGTCGACTTCGTATTCGACTCCGTCGACCACCAGGCCGTGTTCGGTGATCCGGTCGATGCCTTTCCCGGCGGTGTCGACGAGTTCCACGTTGGGTCGGTTGAACGCCGGCAGGTACTCGTCGTTGAACGTGGGGCGTTTGCAGAACATCCGGTAGTAGGGCTTGAGTTTCTCAGCGATTTCCGGGGAGTCGACGAGGCCGTCGACCCGGGATCGGATTTCGTTCATCTTGTCGAAGTTGGCCATCTCGAGGATCTCGGCAATGTCGGCGCTGCCGTCGGCTTGGGCGTCGCGGAAGCGGCGGATCATCATGCCGATCAGATCGGTCCACCCGTCGTCGACCAGGTCTTCGGTTTGGGGAACGCCGGAGACGAGGCCGTTGAAGTTCTCCATTCGCTGTTTCTGCCATCCGGGTTGAAGACCGGCGGCCCATTGGGAGTCGGTGGGTTCGTTGCCTCGCACATCCACCGACGAGGGGGTGCGTTGGAACACGTAGAGGTGCTGGGCTGTCTCGCCGAGAAACGGCACGCATTGGATGGCGCTGGCACCGGTGCCGATCACCGCGACCCGCTTGTCGCCCAGCCGGTCAAGGTCCCCGTCGGGCCCGCCGCCGGTGTAGTCGTAGTCCCATCGGCTGGTGTGGAACGCGTGGCCTTGGAAGTCGCTGATGCCGGGGATGCCGGGGAGTTTCGGCCGGTTGAGGGGCCCGTTGGCCATGGCCACGAACCGGGCTCGCAGAGCGTCGCCCCGGTTGGTGGCGACGATCCACCGGGCGGCGTCTTCGTCCCAGGTCATGCCGGTGACTTCCGTTTGGAACATCACCCCGTCGTAGAGCCGGTAGTGCTCGCCGAGACGCCGGCTGTAGTCGAGGATCTCCCGGGCGTACGAGTATTTCTCCTGGGGGATGTAGCCGACTTCTTCGAGGAGCGGCAGGTAGATGTAGGACTCGATGTCGCACTGGGCTCCCGGGTACCGGTTCCAGTACCAGGTGCCGCCGAAATCGCCGCCTTTTTCGATGATCCGCAGGTCTTCCACGCCGGCTTCGCGGAGGCGGGCTCCCATCTGGAGGCCGCCGAAGCCGCCTCCGACGACGATCACGTCGACCTCGTCGGTGAGCGGCGGCCGGTCGATGGGAGATTCGACGTACGGGTCGTCGGTGTAGTGGGCGAACTCTCCGACGACCTCTATGTACTGGTCGTTTCCGTCGGCGCGCAGCCGTTTGTCCCGTTCGACGCGGTAGCGGTCCCGCATAGCGTCGGGATCGAAGCGGCCCTCGGCGGGGCTGACGGTTTCAGCCTGTCGGCTGGTGGTACTCAGCGTTGGGGTCCTTCTCCACGGAACTGTGGTGCTGTCAACAAACGCATCGGTGAACGGTCTTTCAAAATACTCGACTGGTTGCGGCCGGGGCCTCTCACCCGGTCAGGGGTTCGGTCATCGTCAGGTTTGGCGTTCGAGTATGGACCACGTTGGAAGGTGCCGCCTAAGCCGCGACCAACGGTCCTTTGCGGTCAGTCAATGGTCAGCCGGTACACGTTGGTTTCCCGCTTTTCGAACCCGAGGCGTTCGTAGAGCCGGTTGGCTGCCTCCCGGCTGGGCCGGGACGTGAGGTCCGATGGCCTCTCCCTAGAGGCGTCGCCGCGTGGCCCCAGCCCACCAGTTCCGCGGTTTGAGCCTCTCGCCGTAGCCGAGGCGGTCATTTAACCGGAGCATCACCTTGCGTAGCCCGGTGGAGGCAAGGCGCCGCCCGAGCCGGTGGCGGCGTTTCGTGAAGTCCTTGTTATACGGGCAAACCCGCATGCAGATCATGCAATCGGTGACAATCTGCGTCCAGTACGAAAAGCACTTCTCGCCGTCAACTGACCACTTGCGAACACCCTTGATTGCCGAACGGTTCAACTTCACCGGAGAAGGCGCCCCGTCAGGGATTGCTTTAGGAGGGCACGCATCGGTGCAGCGCCTGCAGACCTCACAGAATTCGCTTACTCCGAACTCGACCGGAACGTCGTGCCCTACCGGCAGGTCGGTGAAGATCTTCCCGAACCGAACCCGCGGTCCAAACTCGGGCGTAATCACCAGTCCGTGCCGGCCGTACTCACCCAACCCGGCCTGGATGGCTAGTGGAATGGCCAGAGCAGTGTCGTTGAGACTAGGTACGGCCTGGTAGCCGAGATTTCGAAGCCACTGCGCAGTAGCCAAAAGCACCAGGGCGTCCTTTGAGTAGCCGAGACCGACGGCTGCCCCAGACAGTGCTGATGGCACAGTGTCGACAAGGTCGTGGTCCATGGCCTGGCCGACAACAACGACGCTTGTCAACCCGGCAGGCAGCCCAACCGGTCGCCCCTCGCCGGCATGTCGTGCATAGCGTTGGCTGTAGACCCAACGTTCGTCATGGGCGCAGATCCCGACGAGGTCAGCTCCAAACAATTTGGCGACCTGCTTGACGGTCGTCGCAGCGTCAGCGGGGGATCCCATGTCGAAGTGTTCGCTTGGACCGTCGCGGAGTTGGCTGAGCGGACTTAGAAACCCGTCGCGTAAATCTTCCGCGTCATGCATTTCTGCGAACACGTCAGCCACATGCCAAGCAGCGTTACGAATGGCGTAATCACGCTGTCCAAACCCGGAAGCCTTGCGCCACTGTCGAAGAGGCTCGCGGTGGGAACGGAAGAACTCGCGGGCGGCATCAGTAGCGATCTCCGGATCCCAGAACGCCCGGTTGAACACATCGTCTACCTGGCTGAACCGTTCAAAGTCGGGGAGCACCTCCCAGGAGGGCCCGGACGGAAGATCGACGACAACCTCGCTCAGTTCTTCTGCCATTAGCGTCTGCCCGTCTTTGGCCGAGGCGGACAATCCGCCTTCAGGCACCAACAAGAATTGGAACCCTCAAGCAGAAATTACCCCTATTCCAATTGGTAGGGCCGATCGGAGTGGGCAACCCAATTATCGTCGGCACCGGAGAGGGCCTGACTTGCGTCTACTCGTACTGCAACACATCGAATGCGAGCATCCGGCACAGCTCCGGCACTTCCTCGCACGTGACGGCATCGACTGGACCGCCGTCGAACTCGATGAAGGCGAGCCAATCCCACCGCTTGAAGGGTTCGACGCCATGTGGGTTATGGGTGGCCCGATGGACGTGTGGGACGTCGAAGAACACCCGTGGTTGCTTGACGAAAAAGAGGCGATCCGAACCTGGGTAGTTGACCTAGGCCGCCCCTTCCTCGGGCTCTGTCTCGGCCACCAGTTACTGGCCGACGCGCTCGGCGGCACGTGCGGCCACCAGCAACCTCCCGAGATCGGGGTCCTAGAGGTGGCCCTAACCCCGGACGGGCTCAACGACCCGATCTTTAACGGCATGCCAACAGTCCAACGGGCCCTCCAGTGGCACTCGGTGCAGGTCCTAGAGCCCCCTGATGGCGCTGTCGTGTTGGCCGCGTCCGACGTGTGCCCAATCCAGGCAATGCGCGTCGGACGCCACGCCTGGTCGATGCAGTACCACGTTGAGGTCGAACCGGACACGGTGACCAACTGGGGAGATGTGCCCGCATACCGGACAGCGTTGGAATCGACGCTCGGCCCGACAGCGTTGGTCGGCCTAATAGCGGCTGCCGACCAGCACATGAACGATTTTGTGACCAACGCCGAGTGCCTCTACGACAACTTCATGGAAGCCGCCCGGCAGGCGTCGTAAACGACCTCTGATGTCTGATCAAGCAGTGACCCCGTCGGACGTCTCGCCGACACGCCGGTGGCACGATCTTGACGCCCTCCGCGGCTTCGCCATGCTGCTCGGCATCGGCCTGCACGCTTCACTGGCCTTTTTTCCTTCGTTCTGGCCCGTACAGGACAAGAACGCCAGTATCGGCGGTCCGTTCGACGAGTTCCTGATCGCCGTCCACGGCTTCCGGATGCCGCTGTTCTTCCTGCTCAGCGGATTCTTCACAGCGATGCTGTGGCGGCGCCGCGGGATAGCGGCGCTCGTTTCCCACCGGGTACGCAGGATCGTCCTACCGCTTGCCCTCGGCCTGGTCACGATCGTGCCGGCCGTCGATTGGGTATCTGAACGCGGTATGGAGGCGGGCAGCGAAAACTGGGCAATAGGCGCAGCCGAGAAGGGTGACATCTGGTTCCCGATCCTGTTGGGCCACGCTGACGCAGTTCCGGTGGCGGTCGCCAACGGCGCCGACGTGGACGTTCGCGGCGACGACAAGGCCACGCCGCTGCACCTGGCAGCCTTCATGGACCTGCCCGACGTGACACAAGCCCTGCTGGACGCCGGAGCCGATTACCGCCTGACAAACATCTCCGGGTCAACGCCTCTTGAAGTCGCCGTCTGGGTGGGCAGCCCGGCTGTCGCCGACGTGCTCGTGGCGGGCGGTGCTCCCGATATCCGGGTCGGCAGCCAACAGTGGCAGGACATCGACTGGTTCGGCGACGGCGCCGAGTTCGCCCAGGCTGTGCTCGACCCGCCGGCAGCCGACGACGAGATCGGCCTCGACTCGTGGATCGACCAGTTCCACCACCTGTGGTTCCTGTGGTTCCTGTGCTGGCTGGTCGCAGGGTTCGCCCTGGCGGCGCCCCTCGTGGTCCGACTGGGACACACAGTCACTTCGGTTGCCGTACGTCGACGCCTGCTCTGGGCTGCCTTCCCGTTGACGCTGTTCTTCCAGTTGAAGATGGGCGACGGCGGCGACTTCCGAGCCTTCGGGCCCGACACCTCAACCGGTCTGCTCCCCGCCGCCCACGTTCTCCTCTACTACGCCGTGTTTTTCGGATACGGCGCCGCGGCTTTCGACGCCCGGACCGACGACGGCGAACCGCTCATCGACCGGCTCGGACGCCACTGGAAGGTCGTCCTCCCCGTTTCGGTGGTGCTGGTCTTCCCGCTCGCTGCAGGAGCGACCTTCGAGGGCGGCGACTGGGCGGCGGCGGCGTCCCTGCAGGTGCTCTACACGTGGGGCATGACATTCGGCCTGATGGGGCTGTTCCGCCGGCTTCTCTCCGGAGAGCGCTACTGGGTGCGCTACCTGTCCGACGCCTCCTACTGGATGTATCTCGTCCACCTGCCACTTGTGATCCTCGCCCAGGACTGGATGCGCGGCTGGGACATCCCCCGGATTCTGAAGTTCCTGGTGATCTGCTGGACGGTGAGCGGCCTGCTCTTGGTGACCTACCGCTACCTCGTGCGCTACACCCCGGTCGGCACCCTTTTGAACGGCGTCAGGACACGCCCGGAACCTCGTGGGAACCCTTCGCTGGGTCACTTTCCACTCGAGTCGTCGTAACTGGGAGACGACCACTAGGGGTGGTTGAAACCTGCAGCGACCCCTTGGTCGGGTAGGCGGGATTTGAACCCACGACCTCCTCGTCCCGAACGAGGCGCGCTACCAAGCTGCGCCACTACCCGTATGAGGCCAGAAGGGTACCGGCGGCCTGTTCCATCCGTTCGGCCCGGACGGCGTCCGGTCAGCCAGCCAGGGCGTCTTGTGCTGTCCGGCGGAGGGCCAACGGGTCCACCGGCTTGACCACCCAGGCATCGGCCTCGGCCCGACGGGCCAGGAAGACGTCGGCCTCCCGGTCCAGCAGCATGACCACCCGTTGCGGTGGGATCCGCTCGGCCCGTTCCTCGAGGCGGAGATCCAGACAGGTGGCCATTCCCCCCATGTTCCCGATCTGGAGGTCCAGGACCACCAGGTCCGGTCCGTGCTCGTCGACGGCGGCCAGGACCTCGGCCCCGGCATGTACCCGGACCACCGTATGGTCGCCGCCCAGCGCCGCATCCACCTCGTCGTGGATGTGGTCGGCGTCGGTGGCCAGCAGCACAGTGGAGTCACTCACCCTGTGGAGCGTACTGTCGGCCCCAGGCCGGTAGCCGTCCGGAAGGCGGCTACCGGCCAGGGCGTCGACCGGCGGTCGTCGAGCGCGTCTACATTGCACGACAGACAAGCAGGATCCGGCGGCCACCGTCGGACGAGCGGAGGAGGTTCCCGTGCTGGAGATCTCGGTCGAACGCCATGACGACTACGTGCTGTGCCGTCCGGCTGGAGAGCTCGACGCCTACACGGTGGCCCAGTTCCGTGAGGCTTTGACCGAACTGGCCGACGAGTCCTACGTGCTGGTCGACCTGTCCGACGTGCCGTTCATGGATTCGGCCGGCTTAGGCGCCTTGATCGGCGGGATTCGCCGGGCCCGGGAGAACGACGGTGACGTGGCCGTGGCCTGTAACCGTCCTGCCCTGACTCGACTGCTCCACACCACCGGTTTTGACCGCATCGTTCCCGTCCGCGAAACGGTCGAGGAGGCGGTCCTGGCTCTCGGCGAGGACGCCGGCTGACCGACCGGAGTCACCGGTCGGTCGCCGTAGGCTGGCCCGCCGGTTGCCCCGCCATCGGGGCGGCCCCTGAACCATGGCCCTTCCGTTCCCCCTTCGCCGACTGACGGCTGCCGCCCTACTGGCTGCCCTGCTGTGCGGGCTGGGTGCCACCGCGGCGTCGGCTCATGGAGACGAACAGCACGAGGTCTACCCGGCGGCGGTCGACGTGGTGGAGGCCAGCGGCTTCCTCGACCCCGTCCTGGTCGGGATGATGGCCGACACGCTGCGGTCCGTGGACCCGGACCGGACGATGGCCATTGTCTTCCAGGTCAACAGCACGGCGTCCGTGGTCCCTGTCGACGAACTACTCGTCCTTGCCGACCTGATCGTCGGGGCTCCGGTCCCAGTCTCCTTCTGGGTCGGTCCATCGAAGGCCCGGGCCACCGGCCCCATAGCCCAACTAGTGGCTCTAGGCGACGACGTGGGCATCGCTCCGGGAGCACGCTTGGGCGCGACCGGCGAGTCCTTCCTTCCCGCAGGCTCCTACGATCCGGCGTTCGGTCCCACCACTGGTGACCTCCGGGACCGGACCGTGGGCTACCAGGAGGCAATCGACCTCGGCGTGGCTCGCCCCGCCCCGGTGCTCCTCGAGCACCTGGTCGGCGTCCCCGGCTTCGAGGTCCACACGGTGGCCGAGAAGGACGGCCCCTCAGTCCAGCCCGTCACCCCGACCCGGTTCCACCAACTGAACGTGGTCGACCAGTTCTTCCATACGGTGGCCAGCCCAGCTGTCGCCTACCTGCTGCTCCTGGTCGGCCTTGGCCTGCTGGTCTTCGAGCTGTACACGGCTGGCGTGGGGATCGCCGGGGTGATCGGCGCCGTGTCATTCCTCCTGGCCACCTACGGCCTCGGTGTCCTACCGGCCCGCGGGTGGGCGGTCGGCCTCGTGGTCCTGGCCTTCCTGGGCTACGCCATCGATGTTCAAGCCGGGGTCCCCCGAACCTGGTCGGTAATCGGGACGGTGTCACTCGTCGTCGGCTCGGTGTTCCTCTTTGACGGGGTGTCACTTTCGTGGATCACCTTCGGCGTCGGAGTGGTCGGCACCGGAATGGGAATGGTGGGCGGCATGCCGGCCATGGTCCGGACCCGGTTTTCTACGCCGACCATCGGCCGGGAGTGGATGGTCGGGGAGACGGGACACGCCGTGGAGCGCCTTTCACCCAACGGAACGGTGTCGGTACGAGACGCCGTCTGGCGGGCCACCACCAACCGGGCCACCCCACTGGAGCCGGGCGACGAGCTCCGGGTGGTGGCCATCGACGGCCTGTGGTTGGAGGTCGAACCCCTGGAGGGTGCAGCCCGGGACTACCGGCAACGGGGCGGCGACACCTCGCAGGACAACTAACCCCGCCCGGAGAGTCGGTAACGAGCCACCCGAACCCCCCTTGCCCGTCCATCGACTCACGTCCTAGGTTCGCCACAGGCCCCGAGGGACGAGCCGACGGTGGCGAACCAGGGGGTATGCGGATGTCCGACGGTGACGCATTCCGAGACTGGCACGGCAGGGCGGCCTGCCGCGGCCCACAGGCGGCGGTGTTCTACCCACCCGACACGGGCGAACAGCGCGACGAGCGGCGATGGCGGGAGGCCCAGGCCAAGGCCATCTGCAACCAGTGCGCCGTGGTCGGCCGGTGCCTGGAGTTCGCTGTGGCCCGTCGCGAGACCCACGGGATCTGGGGCGGCACCAGTGAGGCAGAGCGCAGGGTCCTAATCGACCGCTGACCCCGACCGGCAAACCGGCAAACCGGGTTAGGCCTCAGGGAGGCGAGGGCCGGCGATTCGCAGGTCACCACGGCGTCGGGTCATCCCCGTTGCGTCCAAGCGGGCCAGCAGCGGCATGGCGTGCTTCCGGGTGTTGCCAGCCTCTTCCCGGAAGGTCGACACGGTGAACCCCTCGGGGTGGTCGACCAGCAGGCGGGCAGCCAGGCGGCCCGCAGCATCCACGGCGCTGGATGCGAAGAAGATGCCCTCCACCTCCACCACGTCGCCTCGGCGGACCAGTTCCCGCAACTCGCCCCGGTCCACGCCGTCCGGCGAAGGGGGGACGAAGGGGGAGGCGGCCAGAGCGGCTACGAACGGGTGGTCGGCCAGCGGGTCGTCCACCCCGGCGGCGACTAGGCGACCGGCCTCCACCTCGGCGTCATCGAGCAGCACGACCGCGGCCCGGGCCAACTCTCCGAGGCCGACCAGGTCCAGGCCGCGCGGTCCCGCGTCGGCGAGCGCGTTCCGAAGGTCCTCCAGGGTCCGGTGAAGAACCACCGGGTCGACGACCCACCGGTCCAGGTCAGGTTCGCGACGTTCCCCGGTCAGGCGCTCCAACTCGTCGACAGGCACCCAGCCTCGTTCCCGAACGACGCGGTCCACGCTCCGATCGGGGCGGGCCCGCGACGCCCGCTCCGTGGGATCCACGTCCAGTACCTCGCCTCCGCCCACCGTTTCGGCTCGTCCGGACTCCCGGAGCACGAAACGGTCGCCAGGTAGGAGTGGAAGCGGCTCGGGCAGGTGTATACGGACCGCCCCCTCGGTCCCCGGGTCCAGGGCATCGGGGCCCAGGATCCGCATCCGAACCGGATGCTCCCCGGAACCCAGGTAGACCACGTGGGCTCCCCGACGGGACACCGGGTGGTCCAGCCGGTCCAAGACTCGGAGGGAGGCATCAACCACCGTGGTGTGGTGCCACTGGTCGGACCGGACGAGAACGTGGCCCCGGACCACTTCGTCGTGGGCTACCCCAACCAGGTTGACCGCGCACCGGCTGCCCGGGGGTAGCTCGTCGCGTTCGGCATGGTGGTTCTGCAGGGAACGGACCCGCACCGGGCTCCCGGCCGGGTGAACAGCCAGCTCGTCGTCGGTGTGCAACCGACCGCCGGTGAGGGTGCCGGTTACCACCGTCCCGGCTCCCCGGGCCGAGAACGCCCGGTCGATCCACAGGCGGGGACGGCCGTGGTCGACGGCCGTCGGAGTGGCGGCCAGCAGGTCGTCCAGGGCGGCCCGTAGGTTGTCCAACCCCACCCCGGTCGGGGCGTCGGTGTTGACCACCGGTGCGCCTTCCAGGAAAGTGCCCGCTACCCGTTCCTCGACCTCTAGATGGGCCAGATCAACCAGGTCATCGTCAGCCGGACCGACTTTGGTCAGCGCCACCACGCCGTGTCTCACGCCGAGCAGTTCCAGGATACGGAGGTGCTCCTCGGACTGGGGCTTCCAACCCTCGGTGGCCGCCACCACGAACAGGCAGGCGTCGACTGCCCCCACCCCGGCCAGCATGTTTTTGATGAATCGGACATGGCCCGGCACATCGACCAGTGAGAGGGCAGCACCCGACGGCAGCGTCGTGGTGGCGAAGCCCAGGTCGATGGTCAGGCCCCGCGCTTTCTCCTCGGCGAACCGATCGGGATCGGTACCGGTCAGTGCCTCGACCAGGGTCGACTTGCCGTGGTCGACGTGGCCGGCCGTGGCGACGACGTGCACCGGATCAGGGGCCCGGCGGGGCAGCCGGTTCGGCAGGCGGATCCAGGTCGGCGATCGCCGCGGCGACCAGCCCGTCGTCGTCGGGGTGGACGGTCCGCAGGTCCAGCACGGTGGCGTTGTCGACCACCCGGGCGATCACCGGCAGTGGTCGATCCCGTAGCTCTGCCACCCGGTCTCCGGCCAGGGCCAGCCCGGCCGACGGGATTTCGACACCGGGCAGGGTCCCGCCACCGGGCACGGCCACTGTGTCGCTAGCCAAGTCGGGCGAGATCCTCTCGGCCCGGGTACGCAGGGCGGCGACCGGAACGGTGGCCATGCGCCAGAACGGGATGGCCTGTCCGTCCCGCGCCAGGTAGGCCAGGGCCAGGTCCTGGAGGGATCGCAGCACGAGGCTGCCCGGGCGTAGCGCCCGGGCCAGTGGATGGGCGGCGCACGCCGCCACCAGGTTGGCCTGACCGGCGATGACTCCGGCCTGGGGTCCACCCAGCAGCTTGTCGCCCGAGAAGGTAACCAGCGCTGCGCCGGAGGCCAGAGTCTGGCGGGCCGCTGGCTCGTCCTGGAGCCAGGCCGGGGGCCCGTCGGCCAGCCACGGACAGGCGGCATCTAGGAGACCCGACCCGATGTCGGCCACCACCGGTACCCCGAGTTCGGCCAGGTCGGCTACCGGGGTCGACTCGGTGAAGCCCTCAATGCGGTAGTTGGATCGGTGGACCGATAGGACTGCGGCGATGTCGGACCCAGGTGTCGCCACGGCGTCGGCGAAGTCCTCGATCCGGGTCCGGTTGGTGGTCCCCACCTCGACCAGGCGGGCACCGGACTGGCTTAGGACCTCCGGGATCCGGAAGCCGCCCCCGATCTCCACCAACTCGCCGCGTGACACAGCAACCTCTCGCCCGTCGGCCAGAGCAGCCAGGACCAGTAGGACGGCTGAGGCGCAGTTGTTGACCACCATGGCTGCCTCGGCGCCACAGGCCCGAGCCAGCAGGGCCGGGGCCCGTTCCTGCCGGGAACCCCGGGTACCGGTTTCCAGATCGAACTCCAGGGTGGCGTACCGGCCATCACCCACCGTGGTTCCCCATGGCGCCCGACCAAGGTTGGTGTGAAGCAGCACCCCGGTGGCGTTGACCACCTCGGTTAAAAGGGCCCGGCGGGTCTCGTCCACCAGGTCCCGGGCCCGGTCGGCGGCCCCGGCCGGGTCGCCTTCGGCCACCGCGGCCCGTGCCGCATCGACCAGCAGGGGGTGGGGAAGGCCGCTGTCGGCCAGCGAGCGGGCCAGGCGGTCGACGCTAGGAGGTCGGTCGGACGGAGAACCCGGTACGGGGTCGTCGGGAGCGGTCATGCGGTCGCGAGGATAGGCGGAGGAATCGGCATGCCCCGAGGCCAACGCCGTCGACGGGCCGGGGACGACCGAACCGTGAACGGCCTTAGCATGCGACCGTGCTCCTAGTCCTTTTCCTGATCTTCGTGGTCACCCCGATCGTCGAACTGACGGTCATTGTTCAGGTCGCCGGCTCCACCGGGGTCATGAACACCATCGGCCTGCTCATACTGGTCAGCCTGGTTGGAGCGTGGCTGGTCCGCCGCGAGGGTCTCGGGATCCTACGCCGGGCCCAAGCCGAGCTTGCCAAAGGCCGGATGCCGGGCCGGGAACTAGTCGACGGCCTGCTGGTGCTGCTGGCCGGAGCCCTGATGCTCACACCGGGCTTCGTGACCGACGCCGTGGGACTGGCCCTCCTCCTTCCACCGGTCCGGGCCATCCTCCGCTTGGTCGCCACCCGTCGCCTGTCCCGCTCGGTGGATGCCGGACGCACACGGTGGACGTTCGGTATGCGCTCCGAGAGAGGGGGGTTCACCACGGGCCCGTCAGGCGGACCGATCCTGGATGCCGACTCGTGGGAGGACGGGGCCGACGGCCACCGGCGCCTCCCGCCGAACGGCGACTAGAGGGCGTCGGCCGCGTCGAGAGCGTCTTCGGCAGCGGCCAGCAGGCGAGCCGTGCAACCCGCCATGTCAATCGGCGGTACTGCCTCGGTGACCAGCACCTCGACCATCGCCTGGTAGGCCTCGGCCGCTGGGCCGTCGCCCAAGGCGACCGGTCGACCGGTGTCGCCCCCGTCGGCCACCGCTCCGTCCAGCGGAATACTGCCCAGCAGGGGCGCCCCGATGTCAGCGGCCAGGGCGTCGCCGCCACCGGCGCCGAACAGCTCGTGGCGCTGGCCGTCGTCAGACACATAGGCGCTCATGTTCTCGACCACGCCGACGATCCGCAGGTAGTTGGCCCGGCCCATGTTGGCCACCCTGACGGCCACCTTCTGGGCGGCTAGCGCCGGCGTGGTAACGACCAGCATCTCGGCCTGGGGCAGCATCTTGGCCAACCCCATCTGAACGTCGCCGGTACCGGGCGGCATGTCGATCAGCAAATAGTCCATGGGTCCCCAGGCCACGTCCTCGCAGAAGTGCTGGACGGCCCGGTTCAGGATCAGGCCCCGCCACATGAGAGCCGACTCTTCGTTCTCGACTAGGAAGCCCATGGAAACCACCTTGAGCATCCCGTCACCCATCGGGACCTGGATGGGGTCGATCTTGCCCACCTCGGGAGATCCCCCGAGGCGTCCCTCGATGCCCAGCATCCGCGGGACTGAGAAGCCCCAGATGTCGGCGTCCATCACCCCCACGGTGAAACCGCGGGTGGCCAGCCCGGCGGCCAGGTTCACAGTCACCGACGACTTCCCAACGCCACCCTTCCCGGAGGCCACCATGACCACCCTGGTGGAGACGGGGATTTCGGTCTCCGGGGCGTTCTGGCTGACGTTGAATCGGGCCCGGGACATGGCCGTGGCCTTCTCCTCCGGGGTGAGCTCGTCCCACGTGAGGTGGACCTTGGTCACCCCGGGCAATCCGCCGACCCGTTCCCGGACGTCGCGTTGGATCTGGGCCCGGAGGGGGCACCCCGAGGTGGTGAGGGCGATGGTCACGTCCACCAGGCCATCGGGGTCGACACGCACAGCCCGGGCCATGCCCAACTCGACGATGTTGCTCCCCAACTCGGGGTCGATCACCCCGCGGAGCACGCCGAATACGTCCTCCTCAACCGGTGGCGCCGGTTCAATCATTCCCCCATCGTACGGCGTCCAGGGCTGGGACCGTGGGGCGACGGCCAGTACACTGTTAAGACCGACGACCACCGGCTTCGTCTGGAGGACCCGATGCTCACGTTGACCGACGACGCGACCACCAAGGTTGGCGAGTTGATCTCTAGCGAATCCGAAGAGGGCCTGGCCCTGCGGGTCGCTGTTCGTCCCGGCGGCTGCTCCGGGTTTAGTTACGAGATGTACTTCGACACCGACCGGGCCGACGACGACCTTGAGCAGGCGTTTGGCGACATCCGGGTCGTAGTCGACCCGTCCAGTGCTCAGTTGCTGGAGGGCGCCACCCTGGATTACAAGGACGGGTTGAATGAGGCCGGGTTCTCGATCAATAACCCGAACGCCCAGCGGACTTGCGGCTGCGGCCAGTCCTTCAGCTGACCTGACAGTCGCCCCAAGGGGCGGACGCGGGAGCCGGCGCTGAGGCGCCGGCCTTCGTGGTTTTGGACCGCCAGGTGTGATCAGCCGGCGGTGTCCAGGGCGGCGGCCACCTCGGTGGCGTCCATGGTGAAGTGGACCGCTGCGGTGATGGTGCCGTCGGCGTCGGCCACCACGAGGGTCGGCTCGAAGGTCAACCCGAGAGACGCCACCACTGGGGTGGTTGAGAAGTCGGCGTCGTCGGGAGCCATGTAGACCTCGGCGTGGATGGCGTCCCAGTTTCCGGGACGCCCCTCCAGTGCAGCGGCGAGCAGGTCGATGGTGGGACCGCAGACGTCCTGCTGGCAGAAGCGGGGCGTCGAGACGAGAAGCGCTGTTGGGCCGGGCCGTCCAAGCGCTTCGGTGACGGTCACCTGGTGGAAGGGACACGTACCTGCGGGCTGGGTGCAGATTGGTTCCACACCCCGGTGGTCGGCCCCGGTCGGGGTTTCGACCGCCGGTAGAGGATCGCCGACCTGGACGAGGTCCAGAGTGTCCGGGTCGACCACCCGGAGGTCGTGTCCGGCCTTCAGGCCGACGCCGTCAACGCGGTAGTCGCCGGGCTCCGGTGGGGTGAAGACCAGGGGGTAGTAGGCGGTGGCGTGGTGGTGTCCGTGGTCGTCCACGTACCCGTGCTTGGCTACGCGAGCGGTAGCCACTACGGCACCGTCCGACCCAGCACGCCGGACAACCAACTCCAAGGAGTCCGGCCCGTCGGCGGGCACGGGCCAGCCATCGGCGTCCAGGAGCACGTAGGGCGCCCGCTGCGGTAAGCCGGCGGCCAGCACGCTGGGGGCCGCGTAGCCGTCGGCGAATCGGGCTCCCAGCGAGAAGCCCCCAACGCTGGTCGTAGGAGCAGGAGCCGACGTACCACCCGATCCACCACACGCCGCCAGGGCGAGGCCAGCACCGATCCCAGCTAGGACCCGCCGCCGGCTGACCAGTGAACCGGGGTGAAGGACGGGAGGCACGGTAGCGGAGGCTAGCGACCGGCCCGACTCGGTCGGAAGGTGCACGGAGGTCAGTTCAGTGACGGCCCACGGGGCACACTGCGGGTATGGAGACTCCCGGGCCGACTGACGTGCTGCACCTAACCGTCGACGGTGTCGGCGTTGAGGTCCCCGACGACGGTGGGATGCTGCTCGACGTCCTACGGGACCGGATCGGCATCCGGTCGGTCAAAGACGGGTGCAGCCCTCAGGGCCAGTGTGGTTGCTGCACGGTGCTGGTCGACGGTCAGGCCCGAGTCTCGTGCGTAACCCCGGCCCGCCGAGTCAGTGGACGGACGGTCACCACCCTCGACGGTCTGGACCCTGAGGTCCGCACAGCGTGGGCCGAGGCGTTCTGTGCCACCGGAGGGAGCCAATGTGGGTTCTGCACCCCGGGCATCGTGGTCCGCTTCGCCGGGTTGCGAGCCGGGGCGGACTGCGCCGGGATCCCTGACCGAGACCGGGCGGCCCGGGCCCTGCACGCTCACCTCTGCCGGTGCACCGGCTGGCAGACGGTCCTCGAGGCGTGGGAGGCCTACGGTTCGGCGCCTCCGGTCGATTCCGACCGCGGTCCGGCCACCCGTCGAGCCACCCTTGAGGGTCGGACCTCCCAGGCCGTGGGCCCCGAGGTGGTCCTAGGTCGGGGCGGATTTGCTGCCGACACGGTTCCCGAGGGATCGCTGGTGGCGGTTCCGGACGGTCGTGGTGGATGGGCGATGGGCGACACCCCGGCCGCGGCACGGCAGGTGGCTGGAAAGGTTCCGGGCCGGCGTACTCCGGCCGCGGCGATCCCGCCACTTGACGTCCCGGACGGCGACTGGGACGCAGAGATCCACACCTCCTGGGTCGAGCCGGCCTACCTGGAGACCGACGCCTCGTGGTGCGTACCCGGAGGCGAACCCGCCAGTCCGTTGGCCAACGGCGGCGCATTCGGAGCCAAGCTCGGTTCCGAGGCGCCCGCGGCGGCCCGCTCTCTGGCTAATGAGCACGGGTGTCCGGTGGTGGTCCTGGTGTCTCGGGAGGATTCCGTGCTGACTGGCGCCAAGCGTCCACCAGTGGCCGGCGGCGCTCGGGCCGACGGAACGGGTCGGCTCCGAGTGGTCCGCACCCCCGGAATCGCCGAGGCGGTCGCTGCCGTTGCCCCGGGCCTAAAGGTCGAGGAGGTTGACGTTCCCGGCCCGCCCACGTCGGCCAATCTCCGAGCCGCCGGGTGGGCCGAGGCCGTTGTGTTGCTCACCGGCTCCGGGGCTATGGCGCCTGGCCAGCCCGTGGTGTCCCCCGAGGGTGCCGAGGCGACAGCTGTCGTCGACCACGACGCCATCCGGGTGACTGTCCGTTGCGGTGAACCGCTGGACGAAGTGGTGCTGCGGTCGTACTGCATCGGTGCGGCCCACATGGCGTGGAGTTGGATCACCTCGGAGGGCCTGTCGGTCGACGACGATGGCGTCGTTCATGACCTGACTGTGCGGTCCTTCGGCATCGTCCGGGCTACCGAGACTCCGACGATCACCGTCGAGGTGTTGGCTGACGACGGTTT
>JAKURV010000034.1 GCA_022452035.1 Acidimicrobiales bacterium
ACATGACGTTCTTACGTCGGCTGACTCCGGCTTCGTAACACATGAAGCCCACATGGAGGAACCACATGAAGACCACGGTGACGTAGTAGTAATTCTCAATGAAAAGGTCATCGCCCATCATCGTGCCAACACCTCCTCACCGGGACTCGTAACGGGCATGGACATGGTGGTGTCTCCCCCTATTGCTTGTTGGAATCGCGGCCAACCAATGACTCGGGTACCAGTCTCGGCACCTTTCGACATCGGGATCGCCGGCATGACGAGTGTCACAGTAACAGCAGCGGACCATCCTTGGTAGGAAAACGATCTTCCTACAGGGAAACCTGTTTTCAATCGTGGCCTCACCGGATCAGAGTGGAGACGCTCCCCGGAACACACCGCTCATCGCTGGCCCCGCAATGGCGGGATCAGGGGTCGCTGTGAATCTTTAAAACCTCGCCGGTGTCGGCATGGATCTCGACCGCCGTCCGACGCTCGAACCCGCCCTCGCCATCTTTAGCCACGATCCAGAACGTGACTGCCCACACGGGCTTCGGTGGGTACCCCTGCCGGCCTAGTTCGGCGTTGAAGTGCTCGGGCTCGAAGTCAATCTGTGCCCGGGCGATACGGACCGCCTCGTCACCAGTGATATCGGTACGGCCCAGACATCCACCGAGGTAGCCAACGACTACGACGATGGCTAGGCCTGTGAACATCTTTGCCGGTATGGACCACTGGCGAATCGACCTCATCAGGATCTCCGTTCCCGGTTGGCCACCCAAGCTCTAAGCGCCAGGTAGCCCAAGACGTGGGTCATGCCGACCACTGAGGCCCACCAAAGGGTCATTCGGCGGTCAAATTTTTGTTGACGGGCCTCCCAGACAGTGAGTCCAAGTGCGGCGATCAGCAGGACAAATAGAACCGCGCTGTTATGGGCTCCGAGGAGCCAGAGGATTCCCACAGGTCGTTCTATTCCGGGGCCGGGAAGACCTTGACCGACATGAAGCGGACCGGAAGGTCGACCAGGGCGACCGGGCCGTGGGCCACCTCGCCGTGGATCTGGATGGTGTCTCCGGCCCCTAGGCGATACACCTTGGGTCCGTACCCGTAGTCCATCGATCCCTCCAAGATGTGGAGAAACTCCACGCCCTCGTGCTGGAACAACGGGAATACGTCGTCGCCGGCCTCCAGCGTCACCATCATCGGCTCGATGATCCGGGTCTTGCCCCGAAGCGACCCCAAGTCCTCATAGATGTGACCCGGGCGACTGCCCTCATGGAGGATCTCCATTCGCTCGTCGGCCCGCACGATGACCACGTCATGCTCCTCGTCGAGGCCACGAAAGAAGGCCGTGATGGGAACCTGCGCAGCGTGGGCCAGCCGGGTGAGCGTGGAGAGGCTGGGTGACGTCTGGCCGTGTTCGATCTTGGACACCATGCCAAGCGAGATCTCAGAAACCTCGGCGAACTGGGCCATGGTGAGGCCAAGCGCCCGTCGGGCGTCGCGGACCCGCTCACCTACCACCCGACAGACATCATCGGAGGAGAAGACGTGTCCGGCTCCTGCTTCGGTGATGGCCATCGTTCGTCGCCCTTCGCCGGACTGTCGCCCAGGACCCTGTTCGTTCCGGCCACCAGCCAGAAACCGTGACCCAGATGGTACTTAGGAACCACCACGGTAGCGGTTACGCCCCTGAGGGTGAAAGTCGGAACCGCGAGCCCAACCGTCGCTCTTAGGCTCCGGGCCGTGCCGGACGTGGTGGTGGTCGGAGCAGGGGTTATGGGAGCCTCCATCGCTCTCGAGTTGCAGAGGTCCGGACGGACGGTGGTGGTGGTCGACAAGGGAGACGCCGTCGGCAGCGGTTCCACCAGCTCCAGCTCAGCGGTGGTGCGGTTCAACTTCTCGACCCTGGCCGCCGTCACCGCTGCGTGGGAATCGGCTCACCGGTGGGGGGCATGGGCCGACCACCTCGGCTTGGCCAACGATGCCGACGCTGGCGGGGAGTTAGGCCCGCTGGCCAAGTTCGTCCGGTGTCCGATGCTGTTCCTGGAACCCCCGGGTTTCCCCCGGGCCGACGCCACGATCCTGCTTTCCACGGTCGGCGTACCGTACGAGGTACTCGACGAGGGCGAGCTCCGCCGCCAGTTCCCGGCGCTGGACACCGGCCGCTACCACCCACCCCGCCGACCGGACGACCCCCGGTTCGGCCTCGGACCGTTCGGCAGGCTCGACGCCGTGCTCGTCCCCGACGGCGGGTTCATCGACGACCCCCGGTTGGCAGCCACCAACCTGATGGACGCCGCCCGCCGCCACGGGACGGAGGTCCGGTTGGGGACTGAAGTGGTAGCCGTCGAGACCGGCTCCGGGAGGACATCTGGAGTCCGCCTGGCCGACGGCACCACGCTGGACGCCTCGGTAGTGGTTAACGCCGCCGGTCCGTGGAGTGCCCGCCTGAACGTCCTAGCGGGCGTAGTCGATGATGGCGCGGTGCCCACCCGGCCCCTACGTCAGGAGGTTCACGTGGTCCCGGCCCCGGCGGGCTTCGGCCTGGACGATGGGGGTGCCATGGTCGCCGACTTGGACCTCGGCTATTACACCCGCCCGGCGCCCGGCGGCACCCTCCTGGTAGGCGGGGTCGAACCGGACTGCGACCCGCTGGAGTGGGTGGAAGATCCCGACGACGTGGCGCCCACCCCGACTGTGCCCTGTTTCGAGGCCCAGGTGTGGCGCCTGGCCCGCCGCCTTCCTGATCTCGCCGTCCCCCACCGTCCCATCGGTCTAGCCGGCGTCTACGACGTCACCCCGGACTGGATGCCGGTCTACGACCGCACATCGCTGGACGGCTTCTACGTGGCCATCGGCACGTCGGGCAACCAATTCAAGAACGCACCGCTGGTCGGCCAGATCCTCTGTGACCTAGTCGACGCCTGCGAGGCAGGCCACGACCACGATGCCGACCCGGTGACAACCAACTGTCACCGAATTGGCCGCCCGCTGGACCTCGGTGCCTTCTCCCGGTTGCGGTCCATGACGACCACCACCGGAACAGTGATGGGATGACCAGCCAAGGCCCGTTGGCGGCCTGCGTTCTGGTGGTCCGAGTTACGCCGAAATCCCGTAGTGCCGATGTACGGATCGCCGACGGCGTGGTCCGGGTCCGGGTCACCGCTGCCCCCGAGGAAGGGCGGGCCACCGAAGCGGCCCGCAGGGCCCTGGCCTCAGCGCTAGGGCTACACCGGACGGCGGTTGAGTTGGAGGCCGGAGCTACATCGCGGATCAAGCGGTTCCGGGTGGACGGGCTGGACGAAGCGACCGCCCGACAACGGCTAGCCGGACCGCCCGAACCGTAGTGGTCTCGTCACAGGCCCTACGGTGGCCGCATGGCCCAGGCCGAGCGGCGGGCCGGAAGAGGAGCAAAACCATGGGCGCCGACGGCACCTGGAACATGACCATGAAGACCCCGATGGGCGAGCAGGCGGGAACTCTCACGCTGTCCACCGACGGCGGCACCCTCACCGGCACCATGGGTGGCCCGCAGGGAACGATGGAACTGGAGAATGGCACGGTCGACGGTGACAACCTGGCGTGGACCGTCAACATGACCTCGCCGATGCCCATCACCATCGAGGCCACGGCCACCGTCGACGGCGATGCCATCAGTGGTGAGGCCAAACTGGGCGCGTTCGGCACGGCGCCGTTCTCCGGCACTCGAACCTGACCGGAATCAGCCCCTCCGGGGCCACCGGCGAGAGTCAGGTTAGGACGGGTTCCAGATCCCCTCGGCTACAAGGTCGGCCTGGACCTCAATGATTCCCTCGCGGAGTACGTCGACCATCCAATCGATCTGATCGGTGGTGAGAACCAGCGGCGGGGACAGCACGTTGAGGTGGGCGATGGGCCGGACGATCAGGCCCCGCTTCTCGCAGGCGTTGGCCACCCGGTCACCAACGTGCACCGACGGATCGAAGAGTGCTCTGGTCTCCTTGTCGGCCACGTTCTCCACGCACTGCATGAAGTGGCTGCCGCGTACGTCGCCCACGATCCCCAGATCGGAGAGGGTGGCCAGGCGTTCGGAGAAGTAGGGACCGACCCGACGAACGTGCCCGCAGAGGTCCTCTCGTTCCATGATCTCGATGTTCTTGAGGGCCGCCGCACAGCAGACCGGATGGCCCGAGTACGTGAAGCCGTGGGCGAACACCGAACCCTCGGCCTGGGGAACGCTGATCACGTCGTAGATCTCGTCGGAGATCAACGTGGCCGATAGCGGCGCGTAAGCCGACGTGAGGCCCTTGGCCGAGTTGATGACGTCGGGCACGATTCCGAACACGTCTTCCGAAGCAAAAAAGTGTCCGAGCCGACCGAAGGCGGTCACTACCTCGTCGGCCACGAAGAGGATCCGGTACTCGGTACAGAGGTCGCGCATGCCCTGCAGGTAGCCGGGAGGTGGGACCAGCACGCCGCCGGCCCCCATGATCGGCTCGGCAAAGAAGGCGGCCACGTTGTCGGCCCCCAACGACTCGATCTTGTCGCGGAACTCGTCGAGGAGCAGGTTGGTGTACTCCTCCGGTGTGGTTCCTTCGGGGCGCCGATAGAGGTCCGGGCCGGACACCCTCTGGATGAGCGGCTCGCCGATGACGTCGAAGCCGATGTGGTCGTATTCGATCCCGGTCATCGACATGGCCAGGTAGGTGGAGCCGTGGTACCCGTTCTCCCGGGTGATGATGATCTTCTTGTTGGGCATGCCCAACTGGTTGAAGTAGAAGTGAATGACCCGCACGGTGGTGTCGTTGGCCATCGACCCGCCCGATCCGTAGATCACGTGGTTGAGCGGCCCGGGGGCCAGGCTGGCCAGTTTGGCGGAGAGTTCGGCAGCGGGAACAGAGGTGTGGTGGCCAAACGACGAGTAGTAGGTCATCCTCGTGGCCTGTTCGGCCATGGCCTGGCCGATCTCGGCCCGCCCGTAACCGGCGTTCACGCACCACAGGCCACCGATTCCGTCCAGGTAGCGGCGCCCGTCACTGTCGAAGATGTAGGCGCCCTCCGACTCGGCCACCACGAGGGACCCTTGCTCGTGGAAGGTTTCGAAGTCGGTCCACGGGTGGACGAAGTGATCGATGTCCTTTTGTCGAATGTCCTGCGTGTCGTACTGGTCGAACTGGCTCGAGACCTCAGCCTCAACCCGGATTTCGTGCTCGATGGACAACGTCATCCTCCCTGGTCCTCTGGCCGCGATCGTGGCACGGATCAGCGGCCCCACCGCAACGGGCCGGACGGGCCCACCGGTAGCTCTTCGGACGCGGTTTCAGAACCGAGTCAGATCAAGCTCCGTGATGGCGGTCCCCCTGTTCGAGCCACCGTCGCTCCTCGGTAGTGAGCTCCATCGTTGCAGCCTCAATGTTTGCCGTGGCCTCTGGTCCGCTTCGCGCCGCGCACACCGCGTGGGCGCGCATCGGCGAGTTCGCCACGTAGGCGATAGCCACTTGTTCCAGACTGCAACCCCGTAAAGCAGCCAGTTCTTGGGAGTTATCGCGGCGGCGTCGGTTGTTCAACGAGTCGTAGCACCGGGTCGTTTCTGGGTCGGTCTTCGACCCTGGCTGGTGGGAGGTGGTTAGAAAGCCGCCAGCGAGCGGCGACCAGGCCATGACGGTGATTCCTGTTTCAATTAGTGACGCCCGTTCGGCGGCCCGTTCAAAGCCGGTCAGGGTGGTGACTCCTGGCCATGGCTCGGCGAGTTGATCAACTAGTGAGAACTGAGAGCTGGTGGCGATCGGTGGCGAGACATTGGCAGCATCGAGAGCTTGGCGGAGTCGTGCAGTCGACCAGTTAGATACCCCCCAAGCGTCGATCGTGCCGGACGCCACCTGATCCTGTGCGGCATCAACCAACTCGGTGATCGGGACTGAAGGGTCATCCCGATGGAACAGCCATAGGTCGAGCCGTTCGATTCCCATGCGGTCCAGAGTGACCGCCACGTCGGTTGCCACCGCTTCGGGCCGAACTCGGGACGCGGTCCAGTCTGGTGGCCCGGGATGGCAACCCTTCCCGATAAGGGTGACAGCCTCGCGAAGGCCCCGGTCGGCCACCCAAGCGCCGAGGCGTCCGTCGCAGGTACCTCCCTCGTCGGCGTAGACCAGTCCCGAGTCAAAGGCATCGACCCCGGATTGATAAACCTCGTCAAGGAGTCGTCGAGGTTCAGGAACCAGGGTTGCCCCGAACAAAGGCGTCGCTCCCTGGATCACCTTCGATAGCGGCCTAGACAACCCCATCGTCAGAGGGGTTCCCTGTCGCACGGGTAGGCGACTCCTATGCGGGAACGGATCTCGTCCATTAACCCAGCCATAGTCACTGACCAGACCCAAGGGACCACTGGACTCTCCGCTGCGCCTACCTCCAAGCATCGGGCCACTTCAATGATTTGGTATTCGAACCCGTTGACCTGATGTGGCTCGTGCGCCTCGTCAACTTTCTCACCGCTCAGCGAGATGAGAGCCATTCGTTCGGCACGCCAAAAGTTCGGAATTTCAATGATCCCCTTGGTGCCGATGATTTGACCGTTAGGTGCAAGGTGGGTGTTGATCGCCGAACTGAGCCTGGCCGACCCACCGGCGGAGTAGTTAGCAACCACGGATAGGCGGGCGTCCACACCGTCTGGCGACAACTCAGCTTCGGCGTCAAAGGAGACCGGTTGGGTGCCGAACGTCAATTCGGCAAGGGTCAGCGGGTAGATCCCGATGTCGAGCAAGCTGCCCCCGGCCAACTCCGGCGCCCAGAGCCGATGAGTCGGGTCGTAGGGGGCATCAAATCCGAGGCTCGCTTCGACCGCTCGGATCTCGCCGACGCGACCCTCGTCAATCCATCTCCGGAGCACCCCGAAGACCGGGAGGTGACGAGTCCACATGGCCTCCATGAGGAAGGCCCCCGATGACCGAGCAACATCGACCATCTGTTGGGCCTGCGGCGCGTTTACGGCCATCGGCTTCTCGCACAGCACGGGCAGTCCTACGCCTAGGAGAACTACGGCGACCTCACTGTGGCTGCTATGCGGAGTAGCAACGTAGACGGCGTCCACCTCGCCAACCAGGTCTGTTGGATGACTACTCGACCAGTCAATTTCGTGGCTCGTAGCGAAAGCGGCAGCCCTTGATGCCTCGCGGCCGATGACCGCCACAACCTCGTGGCCGACACCTCGCGCCGCGTCTAGGAATGTGGAAACAATTCTTCCGTGTCCGACAATGCCCCATCGCATCAACCAAGCATCGCACCCGCGTGAAAATCTGACCGGTTCGCCTCTGCTCGCTTGGGCCTATAACCCCAAGGCAGCCGGTCTCGAAGGGCCAGATGAACCCCACAGGTAGCCTTGATAGTGGGACGATCGTTGTGGCCAGTAACGCGCCACATAACGCGCCTCCCTCGCCCTCGTAGCTCAGTCGGATAGAGCGACCGCCTCCTAAGCGGTAGGCCGCAGGTTCGATTCCTGCCGAGGGCGCCCAGTCATCGGCCGCGTCCCCTTCGGACGACACTGACCCCAATGCCCCGGCCCGCATCCCGCGGCTGCGGCAGGGCTGTCGGCCCGCTACGTTCGCTCCCCATGGGAATGCGCCTTTACGACACGGCCCGCGGCGAGGTTGTCCCCTTTGAACCTGGCCCGACGGCATCGATCTACGTGTGCGGGATCACCCCCTACGACGCCACCCACCTCGGGCACGCCTTCACCTACCTCACCTTCGACCTAGTGGTTCGACGGCTCGAGGACCTGGGCCACGAGGTCTGCATGGTCCGCAACGTCACCGACGTCGACGACTCCATCCTGGGCAAGGCCCGCGAGCTGGACGTCGACTACCTCGACTTGGCGGCCCGCGAGATGGACCTCTTCCACGCCGACCTGGCAGCCCTGGACCTACGTCCGGCGACCGCCGAGCCGACGGCCACCGGCTCCATCGACGGCATGCTCGAACTGATCGGACGGCTGGAGGACAACGGCCACACCTACACCGTCGACGGCAACACCTTCTTTGACGTCTCCACGTGGGACAGGTTCGGTTCCCTCACCGGCCTAGATGAGGCCACCATGCTGGAGTACGCCGCCGAGCGGGGCGGGCACCCCGACGACCCCCGGCAGCGCAATCCCTTGGACTTTGTGCTCTGGCAGAAAAGCGCCGAGGACGAGCCGTCCTGGGACTCGCCGTTTGGCCCCGGCCGCCCCGGTTGGCACATCGAGTGCTCCGCCATGGCCATGGCCGAACTGGGCGAGACGATCGACCTGCACGGCGGTGGCGATGACCTGACGTTTCCCCACCACGAGTGCGAGGCGGCACAAAGTTGTGCAGTTACCGGTGCACCGCTGGCCCGCCACTGGATGCACGTCGGCATGGTTGCCTACGAGGGCACCAAGATGTCTAAGTCGTTGGGGAACCTGGTGTTCGTCAGGAACCTGCGCCGGATGCACGATCCCCGGGCCATCCGTCTGGCCCTGATGGCCCACCACTACCGGGACGGCTTCGAGTGGTTCGACTACAACATCGACGATGCCATCACCCGTCTGGACCGCCTCATCGCTGCGGCACGCCGAGCCAAGGGGCCGAACCCGGCGCCCACGCTGGCCGCCGTCCGGGCCGCACTGGACGACGACTTGGACACGGCTACGGCCCGACAGGCCATCGACCTGCTGGCCGGCGGCATCCTGTCCGGCTCGGGCGACGATCCGACGGCAGCCTCCGGGCTGGCCGCCGCAGCGGCCCTGCTCGGGGTGCGGCTCGACGCCACCCTTCCTGAGTCCTGGGTCCGCACCACCTGACCGGACGCCCTGCGGCCCCGGCCCCGGTCGCCGTATCCTGATCCGGTGCTGCGCTTCACCGACAGCCTGACCGGCGAGAAGGCCCCCTTCACCCCCCGAGAGGAGGGCAGGGTTTCCGTCTACTGGTGCGGTCCCACCGTCTATGACGACCCGCACCTCGGCCACGCCCGCAGCACCCTGGCCTTCGACGTGCTGGTCCGGTACCTACGGTGGTCGGGCTACGACGTGCTCGCTGTGTCCAACATCACCGACATCGACGACAAGATCATCAACCGGGCCGCCGAGGAGGGCACCGACGAACCGGCGGTGGCCACCCGCTTCGAGGCTTCGTTCATCAGCCAGATGGACCGCCTCAACATCGCCCACCCAGACCTGCGCCCCCGGGCCACCGAGTTCGTGGACCGCATGGTCGAGGTGGTAGCCGACCTGGTGGAACACGGGATGGCCTACACCACCGATTCCGGCGTCTACTTCGACGTGGACCGTCTGGACGGGTACGGCGCGCTGGTCGGGCGGTCGGTTGACGACCTACGCGACGGCGCCGGAGCCCGGGTCGACGTTGACGATGACAAGGACGACCCACTCGACTTCGCCCTCTGGAAGGCAGCCAAGCCCGGCGAGCCCACGTGGGACTCACCGTGGGGACCGGGACGACCCGGCTGGCACATTGAGTGCGTGGCTATGTCGCTCCACCTGCTGGGCGACGGCTTCGACATCCACGGCGGGGGTGACGACCTGGTCTTCCCCCACCACGAGAACGAGCGGGCCGAGGCCCTGGGATGCGGCCGGACCTTTGCCCAGTACTGGGTCCACAACGGGATGGTTCAGGTGGATGGCGAGAAGATGTCCAAGTCCCTGGACAACTTCACCACACTGTCCGCCCTGCTGGACGCCTGGGACCCCCGGGTGCTCCGCCTGGTAGTCCTCCAGACCCACTACCGACGCACGATGGAGATCGGATCGACCACGTTGGACCAGGCGTCGGCGGCCCTAACCCGCCTAGACAAGTTCGCCGACCGGATGGCCGCCGCCGACCTCCCCGAGGCTGAGGCTGACCCCGATGCCGTCGCCCAATTCCGCGAGGCCATGGACGACGACCTGGGATCGCCCCAGGCCCTGGCCGTGGTCTTCGACGCCGTCCGCGACGCCAACCGGGCCCTGGACGCCGAGGATGACGCCACGGCGGCCACCCTGGCTGCCGCTGTCCTCGAACTATCGGCTGCCTTGGGCCTGAAGCTGGGAAGTTCCGCCGCGCCGGAAAGGGCCGACGATGGGGACACCGAGGAGATCGATGCCTTGGTCGACCGACGCTTGGCCGCTAGGACGGCACGGGACTTCGGCGAGGCCGACCGAATCCGCGACGACTTGGCGGCCCGGGGAATCGTCCTAGAAGACGGCCCGCAGGGCACCTCCTGGCACCGGGTCTAGGCCCGACCACCACCCTCGGCCCTCCGGGCGGGAGCGGTCAGTTGCGGGGCACGTCAGCCCAGGCCAGTTCCTTGTCGACCCGCACGTCGCCGGGCAGGCCCAGCACCCGCTCACCGAGAATGTTGCGCATCACCTCGGACGTCCCACCCTCGATGGTGTTGGCCCGCGATCGGAGGAATGCATACCTGGGATGGATGCCTGGCCCCCGGAAACCGGTAGGCCGCGTGCGTTCGTATCCGGCCTCGTAGACCATTCCGTCGGCCCCCAGAAGATCCATGCAGGTCTCGTAGATCCGCTGGTTGACCTCTGCTGACATCAACTTGGTGACCGACCCCTCTGGTCCCGGGTTCCCGGACTTCGACGCATCGCGGGCTCGCCAGTTGGTGAGCCTCAGGGCTTCGGCTCGCATCCACAGTCCGGCCACCCGGTCCCGCATGACGTCGTGGGCCGCCGGGTCCAGCGAGCCACGTTGCTCGTTCCAAAGTTGGACGAGGTCGCCGATCGAGCCGGATCCCTTCCTGGAGACCCCGCCCCCTAGAGCCACCCGCTCGTTCATCAACGTGGTCACCGCAGCGGCCCAGCCCCCACCCACCTCGCCGAATACCCGGTCGTGGGGGATGCGCACGTCGGTCAGGAAAATTTCGTTGAATTCGGCCTCGCCGGTGATCTGGTGGAGTGGACGGACGTCCACGCCGTCGGATTCCATGTCCAGCAGGAAGTAGGTGAGGCCCTTGTGCTTTGGCTGGTCGGGATCGGTCCGGGCTACCAGCATCCCCCAGCGCGACACATGGGCCAGAGTGGTCCACACCTTCTGCCCGTTGACGATCCACTCGTCGCCGTCTCGCACGGCCCGGCTGGATAGGCCAGCCACGTCTGACCCCGACCCGGGCTCGCTAAACAGTTGGCACCAGATTTCCTCACCGGTGAACATGGGTCGCAGCAGCCGGTGCTTAAGTTCCTCGGAGGCGTAGGTGAGGACGACCGGTGCCCCCATACCGATGCCGATTGGGTTGACGTTGAGGTCGTGGTAGGTGACCCCGGCGGCCCGCAGCTCGGCGTCCACCACTGTCTGGAGGCGTCGGCTGGACAGTCCAAGACCTCCCAGCCCCTCAGGGAACTGGACGAGCGCCAGGCCGCGGTCGAACTGTGCGCCCCGGAACTCGACTTGGTCCACCCGATCGGGCGGAACCTCCTGGACCAGTTCCCTGGTCAAATTCTGGATCTCGGCTTCGGTGATGTCAGCCATGGGATCCCTCGGTTCGCAGCATCGTCTAGTCGGTCGGTGGCGAACCTACCCCCGGGCCATCGGACGGCCGCCACCCGGGGTCACCTGACTCACCAGGGATCCCGGAGGGCGTACAGGAACCCGTCCCGGGACCCGATGTAGACGGTGCCATTCCAGACGGCGGCTGACGCCTCGACGCAGCCACCGGTCGGGACCTCCCAGAGCAACGGCGGCTGGACCGTGGTGTCGGACACGTCGAAGGCCAGTACTCGGCCGGCCCAGGCGCAGTCCCCAATAATCAGGACGTCGTCGACCACGGTGGGTGACGACCACACGGGCCGGGGCAGCGTCACCGTCCACCGCACGGACCCGTTGGCCCGATCCACACCCAGCACCTCGCCGTCGTCGGTAGCTACCAGCAGGAGGTCGCGGTGCACGGCCGGCGTCGCCCACACCCCGGAGGGTGCCTCCGATCGGGCCTCTAGGGCCCACACCAGCGGGTCGTCGGGACGTGACGGGTCCAGCTTGATGACCTGTCCGAGCTCGTGGGAACGGTCAGTCTCTCGCTCGTATTCCACAGCCACGTAGAGCATTCCTTCAGCGTCCGGGACCAACGTGGCGTCCACGTCGTCACCCACCCAGTACCGGAACGTCCGGTGGGGCCTCACGCCATCGGCCAGCCCGGAGAGGTCCCAGCCCTGAACGAGACCGCCCGAGTTGGCGAACCAGAGGGTGTCGCCGATCACTAGGGGCGAGTTCTCGATGGAAAGGTTGTAGCCGACGTCATCGATCAGCTGGTTGTCCCACCCGTGGGTGAACCACACCAGGTCGGGATCCACAGTGACCAGGCCATCGGCGTCGTAGCCGCGCCGGAGTTGCACCACGTGAAACCGGCTGTTCTCCCCTGCAGCGAAGAGGTAGTCATCTAAGACCAGCGGCGCGGCATCCCAGTCGGAGTTCCAGAGCGGCTGCCCGGAGTCCCCGGCGTGGAGGCTCCACAAGACCACCGGTTCGTCACGGTCGAAGGCCACGACACGGAGCAGGTCGTCGCGAGAACCTACGTATACCAGGGGGAAGCCGTCCGGGTCGACGGTGACCGATCCCTTCACGAGGTCGCCGGTCGGAAGGTCGGGAAGCCGTCGGGCCCCGGTGATCCCATCCAGGAAGTGCACCTTGCCGTCCAGGGCGCCGAACACCACCCAGGTGTGCCCCTCTCGTTCGAAGACGGCGGGCTGGCCGGTCCATCCCAGGCCACACCACTCCTTCTCCTCGTCGCCCACTACGGCAACCGAGCACATCTTCTCGTCGCGGGGGAACCGCCAGGCCACCGTCGGAGCGGCCGGCACGGGACCCGAACCGTGGTAGCTCCGGGTCGGCGACCCCCGGAAGGTCAGGACCCCGGGGACCGAACCCCACGGTTGTCCAATGGTCGCGGGGTCCACCCACGTACCAGGCGGCCAGCCGGGTGGTTCGGTGGTCGGAGGCGGGAGCTCGACCGTGGTCGACGGGGGCACCGACGTAGTCGTGGCCGGTGCCATGGTCGTGGCCGGTGCCGTGGTCGTGGCCGGTGCCGTGGTCGTGGCCGGTGCCGTGGTCGTGGCCGACCCAGCGGACTCAGACGAGATGGCGCCGGTCGTGGCGACCTCGGTGCCCCGCTCCGGTTCGGTGGTGGACGTCGCGGCGACCGGCCTGGTCGATGACTCGGTGAACAGGTCCCCGACCGTCTCCCCCGACGGCCCTCCACAGGCGACCAGGAGGACGAGGAGGGTGACGGGCGCGACAGCCCGGAGGGCGGGCGCCGTAGGACGACGACCGACGTTCAGGCGACCGGCTCGCCCCCGAAGGTGAGCTGACCGTCTTCCTGGTCCTCGGGTTGGTCCCGTTGATCCCACTGGTGGTCCTCGAACGGATCGGCCTTCAGTTCCGACTGGTCGTCGGCTACAGCCGGGTGCCGGTCGACACCCAGAAAGGCCCGGGCCAACAGTGGTGTCTCAGCGGCCTCCGGAGCCGGGGAGGACTCGGGTCGGCTCTCGGCATCACGCGCTGACTCAAGCGGATGCACAGCGGCGGCCACTGGGCGGATCGGCTCCACGTCGGCCACCGGCCGCAGCATCTGGTCGTCCGACTCCTCGGGATCCCTGGGACGCTCGGGCAGCGGAATCAGGTTGCCCCGGGTACGGACGTCGACCACGGTCCATCCGTTTGGCGCTCGGAGCCGATCGAGATGCGTCTCACACAGCACCGCCGACCCAGGTCCGTCCACCTCGTCGAGGTCGCAGACGGTGAAGGTCAGATCCCGGACATCCATCACGACGAGGGCATCGGCCGCGCCGAGGCAGGCCGACCGCATACACAGGTCCCGCATGGGCTGAAACGGTACCCCCGGGGTAGTAGCCGGACGGGGACACCCCGACGCGGCACATGTCGGACCGTAGGCTCGGCGCGTGCCCGGATCTGACCCGCTCCCCGTCCTTGGGCTCGACGCCGACGACACCCTCTGGGAGAGCGAAGCGCGCTTTCACCAGGTGGAGGCCCGGTTCCGGGACCTGATGGCACCATGGTCGGACGAAGCGGCCACCGACGCCGCCATGCTGGCTACCGAACGGAAGAACATTGTCCGCCACGGTTACGGGGTAAAGGGCTTCGTATTGTCCATGATCGTCACCGCGGTCCACCTCAGCGACGGGGCCATCACCGCCAACCAGATCGGCGACATCGTGGCCTGGGGCCACGAACTTCTGGACCACCCAATCGAGTTGCTGGACGGGGTTGCCGACACCGTCGACGTCCTCTCGCGGACCCACCGCCTGCTCGTCATCACCAAGGGGGACCTGAACGACCAGATGACCAAAGTGGCCCGGAGTGGCCTGGCCGACCGGTTCTGGCGGGTCGAGGTGGTGGCCGAGAAGGACGAGGCCGCCTACGCAGGGGTGCTCGACCGCCTTGGCATCCAGCCCTCGGACTTCGTGATGGTCGGCAACTCGATCCGGTCCGACGTGCTTCCCGTCCTGGGGATCGGTGGGAAAGCAGTCCATGTCCCCCACACGACGACGTGGATCCTCGAGGAACCCGACCCGAAAGCCGTGGCCGCTGTCCGGTTCCCGGTCGTGGACCGCCTGGCCGACCTTCCCGCCCTGCTAGCCGACTGGACCGTCGCCTGACCGCCGGTCAGCGGAGGTAGGTGCCATCGGCCGAAGCAAGGGCCATAACGACGCCCACGTCGACCACCCAGGGGCCGTCGGCCCGAACCGATAGGACGACCCGCTCGCCGTCGGCTAGGCGACGCTTCCGCTCTCCGTCGAAGGCCAGGAGCAGCGGGCCGGCCACCTCCACGCCCTCTCCGGGGGCCAGGCGACGGACCTCGGCGAGGCCCAGGTCGTCGTAGTGCCCCGGGGCTGTCGGCCCACGGACCACCCGGTCGCAATGCTCCGCCGGACCAAACCGGAGCAGCAGCCCGTCTGCGCATCCAGGCTCCAGAGGCTCGACCAGACCCCCTACCCCGGCAAACCCCACGGCGGTCGGATCCGAGCGGGCCAGTACGGCAACCCGAACTGTCGACGGATCAAACAACTCGAACGATCCGACATACGGATCGTCGACGGCCACCGCATCAACAAGGGCCAGATCGTCCGGCCGGCCGGCCCCCAGCGGTGTAACCCGGATCACGGTGGCCGGCCGGGCCACGTCGGCCACCACACACCGCCCTGTGGCCAAATAGCCGGCCGCCGCCCCGGCCACCGTCGGTTCGACGAGCAGGGCGAAGGCGTTGTTGGTCCCGGTCGACAGGGGGATCACTGGCAGGTCAGGCCAACCGCGGGCTGCCGCCCGGTTGGTACCGTCCCCGCCCAGGACCACCACCACGGCGCACTCAGCCTCTCTCATGGCCCGCACAGCAGCCACCGTGTCCTCCTCGGTGAAGGTCAGGTCCAGGTCCAGCCACGACAGATCGACGTCGCGCATGGTCTCGGTAGCCCGCCGCACGATTCGGTGCGGGTCGTGGTGGACCACGAACCGACTGGCTCCGGCCTCCCGGGCACCACGGACAACCCGACGGACCACGTTGGCCTTGTCCTCCACGGTGACGGTTCCCGCCGCGGCTACGGCCCGGCGGACATCGGTCCCCGAGCGCGGGTTGACCACGATTCCGATCGGTCGACCCGGGGGTCTGTCCACCATGGGCCGGACCGTACCGGTCGCCGCTAAGGGAGCCCGAACGGGGTGGCTGCCACCCGCCTGGCGCCGTGACGGGGGTCGTGGTGGCTTCCCAACCTGGCAAAGAAGCGGAGATCGGTCAGCACCCGGGGGCCCGGCGGGGGCTCAGCCGTAGTCGTAAAAGCCCCGGCCCGTCTTTCGACCCAGGTGGCCGGCAGCCACCATGCGACGCAGCAACGGGGGCGGTTGGTAAAAGTCGTCGCCGTACTCGGCGAACAGCGTCTCGGCGACCAGCATCATGGTGTCCAGACCG
>JAKURV010000035.1 GCA_022452035.1 Acidimicrobiales bacterium
CAACGTTTACGGCATGGACTACCAGGGTATCTAATCCTGTTCGCTCCCCATGCTTTCGCTCCTCAGCGTCAGTACCGGCCCAGAGTGCTGCCTTCGCTGTCGGTGTTCCTCCTGATATCTGCGCATTTCACCGCTACACCAGGAATTCCCCACTCCTCTACCGGACTCCCGTCACAGCAGTATCGAGTGGCCTCTTGAGGTTGAGCCTCCAGTTTTCACACCCGACTTACCGAACCGCCTACGAGCTCTTTACGCCCAATAAATCCGGACAACGCTTGCTCCCTACGTGTTACCGCGGCTGCTGGCACGTAGTTGGCCGGAGCTTCTTCTGCAGGTACCGTCATTTTCGTCCCTGCTGAAAGAGGTTTACAACCCGAAAGCCTTCATCCCTCACGCGGCGTGGCTGCGTCAGGCTTTCGCCCATTGCGCAAGATTCCCCACTGCTGCCTCCCGTAGGAGTCTGGGCCGTGTCTCAGTCCCAGTGTGGCTGATCGTCCTCTCAGACCAGCTACCCGTCGATGCCTTGGTGAGCCGTTACCTCACCAACTAACTGATAGGCCGCGAGACCCTCCCGAAGCGCCGGAGCATTTCCTCACCAGACCATGTGATCCGGTGGGGGTATCCGGTATTAGCCCGAGTTTCCTCGGGTTATTCCAGTCTTCGGGACAGGTTTCTCACGTGTTACTCACCCGTTCGCCACTCACTCATGTGACCCGAAGGTCGAGTGCGTTCGACTTGCATGTGTTAGGCCCGCCGCCAGCGTTCGTCCTGAGCCAGGATCAAACTCTCCGTCAAAATCTCCAGCCGGAGCCGCCGAAGCGGTGCCGACCTTCGAATCAGTGGTGCGACACCGCCCGAAGGCGGTGCCGACGCGAGTTCGAGGTCGATCGGGACACCAATCCCGGCCGACCTGGCACAGGCAATGGTGGTCGGCCTAAGCCGGCCACCGTTGTCCGTTCAGTGCTATTGAAATTGTTCAGGGTCTGTCCAGCGACGACTCGCGATCGTCAGGTGGACAGCCCGCACTGGCTTTTTCGTCCTCTATCCCGTTTTCAAGGAGCACCTGGAGACCAGAGGCCTCCCGGCACACGCCAAAGAGCGCGGGACGAATCCCGGCAGAGGCGGTGGTGCCCTCAACCCGTCGCAGCGATTCGATCCGATTGGACCTGCCGCTGGGCGGGCGCCCACGCTACGGCGACGATTTCGCCCGGTCAAGGACGGCTCCGGCACCCGTGAGTAGGGAAACACTATCCCTGCCTCCCGCGGGCACCAACCCGCGATCCGCGGATTCTCACCCCAAACGTCACTTTCCCGCCGTAATCGCGGTGGTCCGTGAACCTCGAGGCCGCCGGCCCTTCTCAGGTCGACAGGAGTTCAGTCGACCACCAGGAGGTGGCGATTCCGGCGCCCCTTCTGGAGCAACACGTACCGTCCCTCCACCAGCGCATCGTCCGGAAGGGCCAGAGCATCAGGGTCCTGTCGTCGCCCGTTCACCGACACCCCGCCACCGGACACTGTTCGACGGGCATCACCTCGAGAGGCACAGAGACCAGTGGCATGTAGAACATCGATCAGCGACTCTTCGCCCTTTAGGTCAACAGCCGCAATAAAGGTTTCCGGCACAATCCCCCTTAGAGCATCCAGAACCTCAACCGTGGGCGCCTCCTCACCAAATAGCCCCCGAGCCGCCAGCCCGGCCCGAGCCGTCTCATCGGCTCCGTGAACCAGGGTGCACACCTCGTCGGCTAGTCGATGCTGCGCGGTCCGGAGTTCCGGCGCAGTGGCATGATCGGCCATCACCGCTGCCACTTCGTCTACCGACACCAGCGTGAGCTGTAGCAGGAGCCGTTCGACGTCCCGGTCGTCCACGTTCACGAAGTACTGGTGCATCTCGTAGGGCAGGGTGCGGGCTGAATCCAGCCAGATTGTGCCGTCGGCCGTCTTGCCGAACTTGGCTCCGTCGGCCCGCGTGACCAGTGGAACGGTTAGGCCGTGGGCGGTCCCCGACGATCGTCGACGAATCAGGTCGATACCGGCCGTGATGTTGCCCCACTGGTCTGAACCGCCCACCTGCATCTCACACCCCAGGCGGTCGTGTAGTTCAGTGAAGTCGTTGGCCTGGAGGAGCATGTAGCTGAACTCGGTGAACGAGATTCCCTGGTCTCCGGCTAGGCGGGCCCGGATGGACTCCTTGCCGAGCATGGTTCCCACCGTGACGTGCTTGCCCACGTCACGGAGGAAGTCCAGAACTCCTACGTTTTCGGTCCACTCCCGGTTGTCGACCATCACCGCTGCCTGGCCTTCAAGGTCCGGGTCGCCCTCGAACCGGAGGAACGACCGGAGTTGGTTGGTTACTGCCTCCGCGTTGCGGGTCAGGGTCTCGCCGTCCAGCAGGTTGCGCTCCTCGGACCGACCGCTGGGATCACCAACCATCCCCGTGGCCCCTCCGGCCAAGGCGATTGGCCGGTGTCCGGCGTCCTGGAACCGACGCAGCAGGAGCAGCGGAACCAGGTGTCCGATGTGAAGGCTGTCGGCCGTCGGGTCGAAGCCGCAGTAGACGGTGACCGGACCCTCGGCCAGGCGGGAACGTAAGGCCTCCAGGTCGGTGCTGTCCTGCACTAGGCCCCGGGCCACTAGGTCGTCGAGGATGGCCCCTCCGATAAAGCCGTCGGAGTGCGGTTCGCCCATGGGCACCAGTATGGAGCCTCCGACCGGCCCGACCCGACCCCTTTGGGCCTTGGACCAACGACCCCGGCCCGGCAGGTGCCAGCCGACACGGTTCGGGGTCGTCGGGGAGCCAGACTGGGTCCATGCGGATCCTCCCTCCGGGCCTCGTGCGCGCCGTGTGCACGGTGACCGCCCTGGCAGCTGTGGCCACCTCCTGCTACCGCTACGAGACTCGAGAGTTTGAGATCTCCATACCCGAGCAGGCCGAATCCTCGGTGGTTGTGGCCCGCGACGGGCGCCACATCACCACTCTGGTCGCACCCGAGAATCGGACCAGCGCCCGCACCCTGGCCGAAATCCCGCAGATGGTGCGCGACGCCGTAATCGCAATCGAAGACGAGCGTTTCTACATCCACGATGGCTTCGACCTCAAGGCCATCATCCGGGCCGCCCGGACCAACCTGGAGGCCGGCGGGATCAGCCAGGGCGGCTCCACCATCACCCAGCAGTACGTGAAGTTGGCCATCATCCGCAATACCGAGCGGACGGCCAGCAGGAAACTCGAGGAGGTCTGGTACGCCACCCGCCTGGAAGATGAGTACTCCAAGGACTTCATTCTCCTGCAGTACCTGAACACCGTGTACCTGGGCCACGGGGCGTACGGGGTAAAGGCAGCAGCCCAGAGCTACTTCAACAAGGACGTGGCGTACCTCAACCTGTCTGAGGCGGCCCTGATCGCCGGGATCATCCAGCTGCCCGGGCGATACAACCCGTTCCTGAACTACTCCAAGAGCCTCAAGCGCAGCCACATGGTGTTGGACAGAATGTTGGCCAACGAATTCATCACCGAAGAGCAGCACGCAGCTGCCGTGGCCTCGCCCCCCCATCTTGAGGAGTACTCGGCCCGTCTCGAGACCCGTTATCCGGCTGGGCATTTTGTGGAAGAGGTCCGGCGCTGGTTCCTGGACAACCCGGCCTTCGGTCCCAGTCGCGGGGTCCGGGAGCGGCTGCTCTTCGAGGGTGGTCTGCGCATCGAGACCACCGTCGACCTGGACCTCCAGCAGGCCGCCGAGCAGGCGGTGGAGAGCCACATTCCGGGAGGGAGGGGGCATCCGGACGCCGCCGTTGTGGTCCTCGAGACGGGAACCGGCCAGGTGCTGGCCATGGTCGGAGGCCGAGACTTCTTCGATACCGACGAGGACGCCAAGGTCAACCTGGCCATCGGGGTCGGGCGCCAGGTGGGCTCCTCGATGAAAACCGTCGGCCTGGCTGCTGCTCTGGAGGCCGGCTGGCTGGCCACGGCCACCTACACCGCCCCCAACGTGATCGAGTTCGAGATCCCGGGGGCCGACGAGGACAACAAGGTGTGGCGGGTCACTGGTGGGGTGGGCGGCCACGACGCCACCGAGGCTCGCTTCGAGCACGGCCTCCAGGCCCTCCTCCAGTTCGTCCGACGAGAGGACCACGCTGACGTTCCAGCAGACCATGTAGAGACCATCCGGGTGGAGAAGGAAAAGGACGGGGAGACCGAGATCACGTACGAGGCCGTGGACCTCACCCAGTGGGTGGCCAACCGGCGGTACGACTACGACCGGGAGCGACTGTTCGCCGACCGGATCGAGATCCTGGAGGCCATCCCTACCTGGTCGTGGGAGCCGTCGGACGGCCAGGAGATCCTGCCGCCGCCCGATGCCGAGGAGGTGACACTGATCCGAGCCACCCGCAGTTCGCTGAACACCGTCTTCGCACAACTCAGCATGGAGATGGGGGCCCACCGGGTGGTCGATATGGCCCGACGGCTGGGCATCCGGTCGACCATCCAGCCCGTGAACTCAAATGTCCTGGGCACGTCCAACACCACCATGCTGGATATGGCTACCGCCTACCACACCATCGCCAACCGGGGCGTCAGGATCGCGCCGAGTTACGTGACCCGCATCGCCCGGGCCGACGGCACCACGCTCTGGTCGTGGTCGCGTGAACAGGAACGGGCCCTGGACTCCCGTCTGGCCGACGAGATCACCTGGATCCTTGAACGCACGGTGTCTCAGGGAACGGGATGGAGGGCCGAAATGGAGGACCGCCCGTCGGCCGGTAAGACGGGAACCACCCAGAACTACGCCGACGCGGTGTTCGTTGGCTACACCCCCCAGCGCACGACGGCCGTCTGGGTGGGCTTTCCGGAGGCCCAGATCCCCATGATTCCGCCGACCACCGACCGGAAGGTCTACGGCGGGACCTACCCGGCCATGATCTGGAAGAACGTGATGGAGGCTGCCCATTTCGGGCTACCGGTCGAGCAACTGGTCACTTCGGACCCGACCCTCGGCGTCGCCTCGACGCCCATCATTCCGACGCCCATTGTTCCCACCACCGCGGCGCCCGAGCCAGCGGATGACGGGCCCACCGACGGGCGCATCCCCACGCCCGAATTGCTCGGCCTCACCCTGGCCAACGCACGAAACTTGCTGACCACAGCTGACCACGGAATCCGGATCCTGAGCGTGGTGGAGGTCGAGATGGAGGGCACCGAGCCGGGCACCATCATCGGACAGGCACCCGACGTGGGCTCGACCATGGAGCCAGATGGCTCGATGCTGGTCGAGATCACGATCGAGCCACAACACCCAGACGGTGTCGTGGTCCCTGCTCTAACCCAGCGGCTGTTGTCGTCAGTGACGCCCACGCTGGAGGCGCTGGGCCTCGGCTACCAGATCGTGGAGGTCGCTGATCCTGATGAACCAGAGTGGACCAGCGGGCTGGTCTGGTCGCAGGAACCAGCGCCGGGCACGGTCGTGGAGGCCGGTGCGGTGGTCATCCTCCGGGTGGCGCCGTGACCGGTGAGCAGCGGGACCGGGCTGGGCCAGGCACCTTGGCGCTGCGAGCCTTCCTGACAGTCTTAGTGGTGGCCATGGTTGTGCTCTGGGTCTACGCCTTCTTCCTGGCACCTTCTGGCAACCCGGATCGCCTCGAGGACCGATCATGGCCGGCAGCTGCCGAGGCCAGGTGCTTGGCGGCCCGGGCCGCCATCGCCGAGCTCCCGCCGGCCGCCCGGGCCACCGACGTGGTAACCCGGGCCGACGACATCGACCTGGCCACCGACGTGGTGGTCAGCCTCGTGGCCGACCTGGGCCAACTTTCCGGAGGGACCGTCGACGACCAAGTGATGATCGAGAAGTGGCTGGCCGACTGGGCGGTCTACATCGGCGACCGTCGCCACCACGCCGTCCGACTCCGCCTGGAGGGCGATGTGAGGCCCCTACTTACCGCTCTTCCCAGCGGCAGCGGGAGCTTCGTAAAGCGGATGAACGGTTTCGCCCGGGTCAACGACATGGAGGCCTGTCTGGACCCAGGCGACATGTAGCCGTCAAGAGGATCTCATGAAATAGTTCTCAGGCCTCCCGGAGGGCGTTCAGGCGGGCCAGGGCTCGCTCGGCCAGGCGGATCAGGCCCCGGTCCGCCCCCAGCGACAGCAGGTCGGCGGCGTTCACCCATCGGAGGGCCTCTGACTCGTGATTTCCGACTGGGACGACGCCGGGTGGCGCCACTACGAGGAACCGCACGTCGTGGTGCTCGTGGGGGTCCTCAGCCGGCGGATCAACGATGTGGACGTCCAGGTCGATGGCCGGCTCGACGACCCGCAGCCCGTCGATTCCCGTCTCCTCGATCGCCTCCCGGAGTGCCACGCGGGCCAGGTCGCCGTCGCCGTCGGCGTGGCCACCCGGCTGCAGCCAACGCTGCAGCTTGGTGTGGAACAGAACGAGGATGCGGTTGTCCGACGGATCCACGACAAGGGCCGAGCCGGTCAGGTGGCCGGGTCGACAGGTCCGGGACAGAGCGTCGGGGTGAGAGGCCAGCAGATTCAGGATGCGGTCTCGATTCGGACCGGCCGGGCCGGCCGCCACGACGTCCGCCGGGTCCGGGGTAGACCGCCCGGTCATTTCGCTGATCCCGGCGGTGGCTCCCTCGGGCAACCCCGGATCGATTTCCCGTTGGCCGTTCACCCTCCCAGGTGGGCTCGGACAGCTTGCGGCGGGGGCATTGGCACGTGGTCGCCCACCGACACCCCGACGTAGTACACGGTGGCGGTCAGCACCAGGTGGTCCTCCACTCGGGCTTCGAAGGCCATATCGAACGAGGTGGTCCCCCAGCGGACCACCTCGGCCGTGACCACCAGGTCGTCGTGGACGCCGGCCGGCCCGTGCCAGGTCAGATCGGCCCGCCGCAGCATTATCTCCCAGCCTGTCTCTTCGAAGTTCCCGTCAAAGGTGCGAAGCCAGGTGTCGGAGACGTCGTCTAGGTAGGCCAGGTAGTGAGCGTTGAACACCACGCCCTGAGCGTCGACCTCGCCATATCGGACCCGGATGGTCTGTGTGTAGGTCACGGTCAGGCCAACAAACGGGTCCGTTGGGCAGCCAGCTGCTCGGAGAACCGTCCCCGCTGTACGGCCACCGGCCCTGGTCCGGCGCCCCCTGGCGTGGTCCGCCGCCGGACGGCGGTACCGGGATCTAGTAGGTCAGCCGCCTCAGGGCCCAGCCGCTCGTCGGCGGCCACCAGGTCGGCCAGCGAGCCCTCACCGGACAGGGCGGCCCGGACTAGCGCTCCGACCACGGCGTGGGCGTCCCTAAAGGGCATGCCTGCGGCCACCAGGTGCTCGGCCAGGTCGGTGGCTGCCGCGTACGGGCTATCGGCCGCCTCGGCCATGCGGTCGGTCTGGAAGACCAGCGTGGACACCATGCCGTCCAGGGCCAGCAGCGTGAGCCGGATGGTGTCGCAAGCATCGAATAGCGGCTCCTTGTCCTCCTGTAAGTCCTTGTTGTAGGCCAGGGGGAGACCCTTCAAACTGGTCAGGAGGCCGGTTAGGTGGCCGACGAGGCGTCCGGCCTTGCCCCGGGCCAACTCAGCGATGTCAGGGTTCTTCTTCTGGGGAAGCATGGATGAGCCGGTCGAGAAGGCGTCGTCGAGGTCAACGAAGCCGAACTCGTCAGTGGACCACAGGACCAACTCTTCACCGATCCGTGACAGGTGGACCCCGAGCAGGGCGAGGGCGAACAGCGCCTCGGCCACGAAGTCCCGGTCGCTCACCGCGTCCAACGAGTTCTCAAACCGGGCGGCGAAGCCCAGGTCGGCCGCCACGCCGTCGGGGTCAAGGGGCAGCGACGACCCAGCCAGGGCTCCGGCCCCCAGCGGGGAGACGTCGGCCCGGTCCCGGGCGTCCAGGAGCCGGTCCACGTCCCGGGAAAGTGCCCAGCCGTGGGCCAGCAGGTGGTGGGCCAGAAGGACCGGCTGGGCCTGCTGGAGGTGGGTGTAGCCGGGCAAGTACGCCTCGCCGGCGTCGTCGGCCCGGGAGGCCAGCGTGTCCTGGAACGAGGTAACCAGGGCGGATAGGTCGGTCAACTCCCGCAGGGTCCAGAGCCGCAGGTCGGTGGCCACCTGGTCGTTCCGGCTCCGACCGGTGTGGAGTCGGGCCCCGGCGTCGCCGGCCAGCTCGGTTACCCGCCGCTCAACGGCCGTGTGCACGTCCTCGTCGCTGGCCTGGAAAGTGAATGACCCGTCGGTCATCTCGGCCTCGGTGGCGTCCAGTGCCTCCAGCACAGCGGTCGCATCGTCCTCGGTCATCAGGCCCACTCGGGCCAGCATCCGGACGTGGGCCCGCGAGCCGGCGACGTCATCTCGAAACATCCGCCGGTCGAAGGGCAGGCTGTCGTTGAGGGCTTGGAGGGCCTCGTTGGAGCCTCCCTCGAACCGTCCGTGCCAGAGCGTGGCCATGGTCCTAACCCTCCCCCCGGGCGGCTCGCCGGGCCACCGTCCGTAGCCGCAGAGCATTCAGCTTGATGAAACCCTCGGCGTCAGCCTGGTCGTAAGCCCCCTCGTCCTCCTCGAAGGTGGCGATGGCCTCGTCGAAGAGGGTGTCGTCGGACTCCCGCCCTACGACCTCGACGTTGCCCTTGTAGAGCCGCACCCGGACCCGTCCGTTCACCCGGGCCTGCGAGTGGTCGATGGCCACCTGGAGCATTTCCCGTTCGGGGCTGAACCAGAAGCCGTCGTAGACCAGTTCGGCGTACCGGGGCATCAGCTCGTCCTTGAGGTGGGCCATGCCCCGGTCCAGGGTGATCGACTCCATGGCCCGGTGGGCCTTAAGCAGGATGGTCCCGCCGGGGGTCTCGTAGGCGCCCCGTGACTTCATGCCCACGAACCGGTTCTCCACGATGTCGATCCGGCCGATGCCGTTGGCCCCGCCCACCCGGTTCAGCTCGGTCAGGACCTGGGCGGGCGTCATGGGGGTCCCGTCGAGGGCCACCACATCGCCCCCCTGGTAGGTGAGGTCCAGGTAGGTGGCCTCGTCGGGAGCTATCTCGGGGCTAACCGTCCACCTCCACATCTCGGAGGTGGGCTCGGTCCAGGGGTCCTCAAGCGGACCGCCTTCGTAGGAGACGTGCAGGAGATTGGCGTCCATGGAGTACGGCGACTTGGTACCGCGCTTCATCTCCACGGGGATGTCGTTCTCTTCGGCGTAGTCCAGGAGGCTCTGCCGGGACCCCAGGTCCCATTCCCGCCACGGGGCGATGATTTTGATGTCGGGCTGGAGGGCGTAGGCCCCCAGCTCGAACCGGACCTGGTCATTGCCCTTACCGGTGGCGCCGTGGCTGATGGCGTCGGCGCCTGTCTCGTCGGCGATCTCCACCAGCCGCTTGGCGATGAGCGGCCGGGCGATAGACGTCCCTAGGAGGTACTCGCCCTCGTATAGGGCGTTGGCTCGGAACATGGGGTACACGTAGTCCCGGACGAACTCCTCGCGGAGGTCCTCGATGTAGATCTCGGTCACGCCCATGGCCTCGGCCTTGGTTCGGGCCGGTTCCAGTTCCTCGCCCTGGCCCAGGTCGGCCGTGAAGGTCACCACCTCACAGCCATAGGTCTCCTCCAACCACCGGAGGATGATCGAGGTGTCCAGCCCACCCGAGTAGGCCAGCACCACCTTGTCGACCGCCTTCCGGGCGGTGTCGTCGCTGCTCACGTCTCTATCCCTCTTCCCCGTGAATCATCCGTGTCCTGCTCAGAGCCCGGCCAGGGCCCGCAGGGTGTCGGCTAGCTGCTCGCCGGTCGTGTCCTGGGCCGCCACCACCATCAGGGTGTCGTCGCCGGCCACCGTACCGATGGCCCCGTCGATGCCGGTCCGGTCGAGGGCCGACGCCACCACGTGGGCCGACCCGGGTGGGGTCCGCAGCACCACGAGGTTGCCCGACGACGCCACGTCGACCACCCATTCGCCCAGCACCCGCCGTAGCTGGTCCCGGGGAACGTTCTGGTAGGCCGGGTGTTCGGGGATGGCGTAGGCGGTATCGCCGCCCGGTAGCCGGACCTTCACCGCCCCCAGGTCGTCAAGGTCACGTGACACCGTGGCCTGGGTGGCTGCCAGGCCATCATCGGCCAGAAGGCTGACGAGCATTTCCTGGCTGGTCACCACGTGGTCGGCCAGCAGTCTGCTGATCCGGTGCTGTCGATGGTGCTTGCTCACGCTCCGCTCCCTCCGTCGGTGGCCTCACCCAGCAGCCAGGCCAGCAGGCCTCGGGCAGCGTGCATCCGGTTGGCGGCCTGGGGCCAGACTCGGCTGGCTGGCCCGTCGACCACGCCGTCGGTGACCTCCTCGCCCCGGTGGGCGGGCAGGCAGTGTAAGAAGACGGTCTTTGGTCCGGCGGCCCCCATTAGGTCCTCGTCTACCCGGAAGCCCTCGAAGTCCCGGTGCCGTTGGGCGGCCTCATCCTCCTGGCCCATGGAGGTCCAGACGTCGGTGTAGACCACGTCGACGCCGGCCACCGCGTCGGTCGCCTGGTCGAACTCGGCTACCACCACGCCGGCGGCCGCCAGGCGATCCCGGTCGGCCTCCGGCAGCCGGTAGCCGGGTGGCCCGGTGAACCGGACCTCGGCGCCCAGCATCCCAGCCGCCAGTGCAAGCGACCGGAACATGTTGTTGCCGTCGCCGACGTAGGCGACGGTCCTGCCGGCAAGGTCGCCGAACTCCTGCTGCATCGTGAGTACGTCGGCCAGGGCCTGGAGTGGATGGGCCTTGTCGGACAGCATGTTGACGATGGGCACCAGGTCCTCGCCGGCCATCCGCTCCACCGTGGCGTGGGCGAAAACCCGGGCGCCGATGCAGCCGTGGTAGCTGGCCAGAGTCCGAGTGACGTCCTCGACGGACTCCCGGACGTCCATTCCCACCTCGCCAGCCTGGATGTACATCGGATGTCCGCCCAACTGGAAGACGGCCATCTCCATGGAATTGCGGGTCCGGGCCGATGGCTTCTCGAAAACCAGTGCCATGCCCTGGCCCTCCAACACGCGGGGTGGCGACAGGTCGGTGGCCAGGTCCAGGACCCGGTGTAGCTCGTCCACCGTCAGGTCGTCGATCTCCAGCAGGTGTCGCATCAGGCCGTCTCCCCGGCGGATCCGGCCGCCAACACTTCTCCCAAGATCTCTGTGCCCTCGACCAGTTCAGCTGACGACACAGTCAGCGGTGGCGCCATCCGCAACGCAGTCGGCGTGATTCCGTTGACGACCAGGCCAGCGTCCAGGCAAGCCCGAGCCACCTGAGGCGCCGTTCGTTCGGCCAGCACCCCTGGGGCCAGCTCGGCTCCGAGGAGGAGGCCCTGGCCCCGTACCGATGAGATCCCGGGCAGCCCCTCGAGCAGGCCGGTCAGCTCGACGCCACGTTCCCGGGCCAGCCGGGGGGCGTCGATCTCCTCCATCACCCGCAGCACCTCGCGGGCCGCCGCGGCGGCCACCGGCTGGCCGGCGAACGTGGAACCGTGGTCGCCGGGGCCAAAGGCGGCGGCCACCTCCGTGGTGGCCCATACAGCCCCGATGGGGATCCCGTTGCCGAGTGCCTTGGCCACCGTCACCACATCGGCCCGGATGCCGGCGTGGTGGAAGCCGAACCAGGCCCCGGTCCGTCCCAGGCCGGTCTGGACCTCGTCCATGACCAGCAGGAGGCCCCGTTCGTCGCATAACCGCCGGATGTCTCGTAGGAAGCCCTCCTCGGCCGGATTGATCCCTCCCTCGCCCTGGAGGGGTTCGAGCAGAATGGCCCCGACCGACGGGTCGAGAGCTGCCTCAAAGGCCGCCACGTCGTTCCACGCGGCGTGCCGGAACCCCTCGGGAAGGGGTTGGAACGGCTCGTGCTTCTCTGGCTGGCCGGTAGCGGCCAGGGTGGCCAGGGTCCGGCCGTGGAACGACCGGAAGGCGGAAAGCACGCCGTGCCGACCTCGGCCGTGGAACTTCCGGACCAGCTTGAGGGCAGCCTCGTTGGCCTCAGCTCCCGAGTTCTGAAATAGGACACGTCCCGGCTGGTCCTGATCGGTCCCCGACCGCACCAGCCGGTCCAGCCGCTCGGCCACCTCTAGCTGGGGTTCGGTCACGAACAGGTTGGACACGTGAATCAGCGTGGAGGCCTGCTCGGCCACTGCGGCAGCCACCCGGGGGTGGGCGTGGCCCAGCCCAGTGACGGCCAGGCCGCACAGGAAGTCCAGGTAACGGTGGCCGGCGTCGTCGAACAGCTCGGTCCCGGAACCCCGCACGAAGGTGAGTGGCGGGATGCCGTAGTTGCCCATAAGCCTCTCGGCCCAGAGCTCGGGTCCGGTGGTCGTCACGGCGCCACCCCGTCGACACCCCGGCCGTCTGCGGCTACCCCACCGTCGGGTAGGACCATGGTGCCGATGCCCAGGTCGGTGAACAGCTCCAGCAGGAGGACGTGGGGGATCCGGCCGTCAACCATGTGGGCCGAGCCCACTCCGGCCTCTACAGCTTCGATGCAGGCCTGGACCTTGGGGATCATGCCGCCGCTTATCGTGCCGTCGGCGGTCAGGGTGGCTAGTCCGGACAGGTCAATCCTCGAGATCCGTGACGACGGGTCGTCCACGTCGGTCAGGAGACCCTCTACGTCGGTGAGGTAGAGGATTCGTTCGGCGCCCAGAGCGCCGGCTAATGCGGCGGCCACCGTGTCGGCGTTGATGTTGTAAGCCTGTCCGCTGGGGTCGACGCCGATGGTCGACACCACGGGGATGAGGTCCTCGGCCAGCAGCCGTTCGATGATGGCCGGGTTGATTGAATCGACGTCGCCCACGAAGCCCAGTTCGGGGTTCCGGGCCGAGGCCTGGATTAAGCCGGCGTCCTCGCCGGACAGGCCGACGGCCAGCGGTCCGTGCCGGTTGATACCCGACACGATCTCCCGGTTGACCTTGCCGACAAGCACCATTCGGGCCACGTCCAGCGTCTCGGCGTCTGTGACCCGCAGACCGTCCCGGAACTCCGACTTGATTCCCAACCGGTCCATGAGGGCGCCGATCTGGGGCCCACCGCCGTGGACTACGACGGGTCGGATGCCTACTGAGTGCATGAGGACCACGTCCTCGGCGAACTGGGTGGCCAGAGCCTCGTCGACCATGGCGTTTCCGCCGAACTTGACCACGATGACCGAGCCGGAGAATCGCTGAATGTACGGCAGGGTCTCCACGAGTACGGAGGCCCGCCGCTCGGGTGAGAAGCCGGATTCGGAGGGTGTCTGCTGGTCCATGTCGTCCTCCACGGCCCTACGAGGTCCGCATGTTCTCGTCGATGTAGGCGTGGCTGAGGTCGGTGGTGACGATCCACGCCATGCCGTCGCCTTGCCCCAGGTCCACGCCGAGGTCCAACCGCCGCCCGGCCATGTGGACAGCTAAGGCCTGCTCGTCGACGTCGCAGGCCTGCCCCTCGGCGTAGACGACCTGTTCGCCGTAGGTGATGGTGATGGTGTCGGGGTCGAAGGTGATGCCGGCAGCTCCCATCTCGGCGGCGATCCGTCCCCAGTAGGGGTCCTCGCCGTACCAGGAGCACTTGACCAGCTGGCAGTTGGCGGTGTCCCGGGCGCCTTTGGCCGCCTCTGCGTCGGTGGCCGCTCCGGTGACGGTCAGGAACACAGTCTTGGTGGACCCCTCAGCGTCGTTGGCCATCTGCACGGCCAGGTCTCGGCAGGCGTCAGCCAGGGCGGTCCCCAGGTCAGCTGTGTCCACCGGTCCGGCCGTCCCCGAGGCCAGCAGCAGGACGGTGTCATTGGTTGACTCGGCGCCGTCCACGGTGAGGCAGTTGAACGAGACCCCGACGGCGTCTCGCAGCAGGTCGGTGGCCGTGGACGGGTCAACCTCGGCGTCGGTGGTCAGCACGGCCAGCATGGTGGCCATATTGGGCTCCAGCATGGCAGCACCCTTGGCTACCCCGCCGACCGTGAACACGCCCCCCGTAGTTGTCGGACCGGTGGCCACCGTGGTCTTAGGAACTTTGTCGGTGGTCATCATGGCCACCGCGGCGGCCGGTCCCCCATCGGGGTCCAGGGCGGCAGCTACCGACGGGATGGCCGGGGCGATCCGGTCCATGGGAAGCGGGTAACCGATCCAGCCTGTAGAGCAGACGAGCACCTCGTGGGGAGCGCAGCCCACGGCCTCGGCAGTGAGGGCGAACATGGCTTCGGCGTCAGCCCGACCAGCGGCCCCGGTGGCCGCGTTGGCGTTGCCGCTGTTCAGGATTACGGCGGCTGCCCTGCCTCCGCTGGCCGACAGGTGGTCCCGACAGACCAGAACGGGCGGGGCCGTCATCCGGTTGGAGGTGAACACTCCAGCTGCCGTGACCGGGGCTCCATCTGTGGTGGCCACCATGGCCAGGTCATCGG
>JAKURV010000036.1 GCA_022452035.1 Acidimicrobiales bacterium
GACCTGGTATGTCGGGTAGTGGGCGGTGACGTAATTACCAACGGCTTGCAGGAGGTGGGTCTTACCGAGGCCGGCGTCGCCGTAGATGAACAGAGGGTTGTAGGACCGGCCGGGGGTCTCGGCTACCGCCTGGGCTGCAGCGTGGGCGAATCTGTTGGAGGTCCCGATGACAAAGTCCTCGAAGGTCAATCGACCGGCAAACGGGATGTCGGTACGCGTCGCTGTGGGTCGGGTCAGGGGATCGAGGGCTAAGGCGACCGGTGGTTCGGAGGGGGTGCGTGGTTCCGCGGTTGGGGGAATCAGGTCGAGGAGGGCCGGGTCTTCCTCCGGGTCCTCGCGGATGACGATACGTAGCGTCAATTGGTCGTCGCTGACCTCGGCTACCGCCTCATGAACGACGGCGTGGTAGCGACCCTCGATGCGATCCCGGATCAGAGTGCTGGGAACGGAGACGACCAAGGTCTCATCGTCAGCGGTCACTGGTTGGGCGGCGGTGAATGTCATCTGCCAGACCACGTCTGACACCTGGGACTGGATTGCCGCCGCACAGGCCTCCCACAGCACCGTCGCGTCCGCCATCGTTTCCTCCGTTCAGTTATCCACAGATGTGGAATCTGCTGTGGAAAGGCCACCGGAACGCGGAAAACGACCATCGGAGGTCCACTCCGCCCTCTCAGTGGGCGGGGCAACGTAGCAGCCTGTGGATGATGGTGCGCAAGGTCAAATACGACTCCACGTTTTACCTGATCAAGACCTATTTCACGATGAAACGCAACTGACTGGTCTTCTCATGAAAATAGGGTCGTTGCCGCCAGATGAATGCTGTAGAGCACGGGGTGGATCTGTGGAAACTGTGGACAACGATGAACGGAGATCGGGGGTACCTCCGAACGACCGACGGAACTTTTTGTTGGGCACGAGACCGGCGGTTGGCACAGGCCCGGTGACACCCGTAGCCTGAGGTCCGGGTTTCGGACTGTTCCCACTTTCGGAGGGTCCGATCTGATCGGCAGCCGAGCCGGTCCCGTCGACCGAGAGGTGGACGAGTGGGTGCACCAGTACCCCGGCCGACACGAATCGATGGCACCCGGGCGCTCCCCCTCCTGATGACGCCCACCGTGCCAGCAGGAGACCACTGATGAAGCGGACCTACCAGCCCAATACCCGTCGTCGTGCCCGCAAGCACGGCTTCCGGAAGCGCATGCGTACCCGTGCCGGCCGGGCGATTATCAGCGCCAGGCGCCAGAAGGGCCGAGCCCGCCTGTCGGCTTGATCCGTCGACTCAGCCGCCGAGACGACTTCCATGCGCTCCGTAATGACGGACGATGGGTCCGACGCGGGCCGCTCGGGGTCGCCTTTCGCCCGTCAGCTGACCCGGGCGACGTGGTCCGGGTGGCTTACGCCATTCCACGACCGGTTGGTCCTGCAGTGGTACGCAACCGGATACGGCGTCGGTTGCGGTCGATCTTCGTGGAGGTCGAGAGGTCTTCCACCGGTATGCCGGCCGGGGACTACCTGGTCCGGGTTCGACCGGAGGCCTCCGGTGCGACCTACGACGAGCTGCGGCGGTGCCTGATAGATGTCGTCGACACCCTCTCTTCCCCCGCATGATCCGATGAAAACACCTTCTGAACAGGGCATTCTTGTCCGTGGTTTGTTGGCTACCGTTCGTGGCTACCAGCACCTAGCCGCGGGTCGGCCTAGTCCGTGCCGGTACGTCCCGTCGTGCTCGAACTACGCACGAGATGCGGTGGAGCGGCACGGTGCCGGTCGGGGCTCTTGGATGGCCCTACGTCGGATCTGTCGTTGCCACCCGTGGGGGTCTCACGGGTGGGACCCGGTACCCGAAGCCACTCCTGTTTCCACTCGGGGAAGCGCCTGATGTTCGACCTGATCGCCAGCCTTCTGGCCTGGTTCTACTCGCTGGTGCCCAGCGTGGGCCTGGCCATCATCATGTTGACCCTGGTGGTCATGGTGGTTCTAACGCCGGTGACCCTTAAGGGCACCCGGTCGATGATCAAGATGCAGCACCTGGGGCCGGAGCTGAAGAAGATCCAGGCTCGCCACAAGGGAAACCGGGAAACTCTTAACCAGGAGATGATGGCCTTCTACAAGGCCAACAACATCAACCCAATGGGCGGTTGCCTGCCCCTGTTTGCCCAGATGCCTGTTTTTTTGGTGCTCTATCAGGTTCTCCGGGGCATTACCCGGAGGATGTCGGATCTGGGGGATAGCACTGGTTGGGTGGCCGGGCGCTTGAGTGTCGGTGAGACCCTGGGCGGGGCGCCGACCGATCCACAGGCTTTCTACCCGGCGTATGTCGACCACGGCTCGGAAATTTTCCGTGACCTGAGTAACCGGTCAGAGATGGTGTTCCTTGGCATGGACCTCTCGAGGTCGGCAACTAGCGCCCTATCAGAGAGCGTGATAGCCACCCTTCCCTACATCTTGCTGATCTTGGTGGTTGGCGTCAGTTCATGGTTTCAGCAGCGCCAGATTCGGGGCCGCAACCCAGACGCAGCGATCAACCCACAGATGCAAATGATGATGAAGGTGATGCCATTTTTCCTGCCGCTCATCTCCTTCCAGCTCGACGCATCATTGGTCGTCTACTTCGTTGTCTCGAACCTGTACCGGATTGGTCAACAGGCCTATATCACCAGGAGCCTCTACGGGCCGAACGCCGAAGTAACGCCCGTCGTGGTTCCGGAGAAGGTCAAACCGACCAAGGAAACGAAGACGGCTCCTTCTCCGAAGAAAACAAGCCCGACCAGCGAAGATAGGTCATCAAGCGGATCGTCGGCTCGCAGTGGACGGACTACCGCGGGAAGTAATGAGAAGAGTTCTCAACAAATTGACGATGAGGCGCCCGCAGAAGGCGGATCGGAGACACGTACCCCGAAGGCCCGGAAGCCGGCCAAGTCGGCTACCCCGGCAAAGAAAAAGAAAAAAAAGAAGTCCGGCCGTCGTGATCGTAAGGGAGCGACAGACGAGCCAATTTTAATCGACAAGAGGCCGCCGGCGGCCCGTGGACGCGGGGGACGAACGACGCCCCCGGGGACCACACGGGCCCGCGGCTCCAAGAAGAAGAGGAGGAAGTGAGGATGGAGTGGATTGAGACCACCGGTGCTTCACTCGATGAAGCTAAAGAACGTGCGCTGGACAGACTCGGCGTGGCCGAGGATGACCTGGAGGTGGAGGTCCTGGCTGAGCCAAGCCGAACGATGTTCGGCCTGAAGAAATCAGAAGCCCGCCTCCGTGCGCGGGTTCGCCCGACAAGTCCCCGTGCGAAGGTAGATCGGCGTGACCGCAACCGACGGAGCGATCGGAACGGAAGTCAGAACCGGGGTGGATCGTCCGGTCGTAAGGGTCAGGAGAATCGAAGGGGCGGTCGATCCGACGGATCATCAGATGGTGGCTCTGGTCCGAGTTCCCGGTCGAGCGGTAATCGCCGCCGGCGCGCTGGAGAGGATCAAGAGACAGAAAGAGGCAGGTCAGAGGCTGAAAAGGGCCAGAAAACTCAAAGCTCGGAGACGAGCCGAAACAGGGGCCGCCAGAAGGTGGCCAGGGACTCGTCGGTGAAGCCGGCGAATGGAAACGATCGCGGAGGCGATCGAGAGAGGGCTGAGGTGGAGGCTATGGATCTGCAGACGCAGGCCCAGATCACCGAGGATTTCGTTCAGGGGCTGCTCGACAAGATGGGCCTGGACGCCCGGGTGGCGAGCACAATCGACGAGGACCGCCTAACGGTGGAGGCTCAGGGCTTGAACCTGGGCCTGGCCATCGGCCAGCGAGGTGAGACGGTCCGTGCTATTACCGAGCTGTCACGGACGCTGGTCCAACGGAGCTCTGATGGCCAGGCTGAGGGCTCCCTAATCGTTGACATCGGTGGGTACCGTGAGCGACGCCGATCGTTCTTGGCCGACTTCGCCCGGAGTCAAGCTGAAGAGGTGCTGACCGACGGTCGTTCCCGTGCCCTAGAGCCCATGGGCGCTGCGGACCGAAAGGTGGTCCATGACACGATTGGCGAGATTGATGGCCTGATGACGGTTTCTGAAGGCAGTGATGCTGATCGTCGCGTGGTGATCATGGTCGAGTCCGCCGGGTGACAGTCACGGTCGAGGAGATTCTCGACAGGGCGGTCTCGGAGGGGTACCTGACCCCTGCGGTGGCCGCAGAGGGGCCCGCGCACAGCGTGGGTTTCCTTCGTTTTGGGCCGTTGGACGGGGTTTCGAGCCCTTCCGGCTGGTCAGATTTGCATGGTTCTGGCGTGGTGGGGCCACCTGCCGGTGCTTTGGCCGTCGATCTGGGCACCGGCGGTGGGATACCGGGCCTGGTCCTGGCCACCTTGACAATGTGCCGTTGGGTGCTGGTTGACCGGGGGGAACGGCGGGGGTCCTTTCTCCGATGGGCCGTTCGCCGGTTGGGCCTTGGGGATCGCGTGGAGGTCGTGGTGGCCGATGCGGTCGACGTTGGCCGAGGACCACTCCGAGGCAAGGCGAATCTGGTGACGGCCCGGGGCTTCGCTGGCCCGGGGCCAACGGCGGAGTGTGGTGCCCCCCTCCTCTTGCCCGGCGGGTTTCTGGTGGTCAGCGAGCCTCCGGACGAAACCCAGGGCCGGGCCGGACGGTGGGAGGACGGTGGCCTGCGGGCAATGGGCCTGGAGGACTGGGGTGGTTGGCACACTGGCCAGGCCGGTTATCGAGCTATGCGGCTGGTGGCCGACTGTCCGAACCGGTTTCCCCGACGGTTCAGCCGTCAGCTCTCGGACCCGCTCATCCAAGGGTGACGGGACGGAATGTTCCACGTGGAACACTCCACGATCTGTAAAAGGGAATAGTTCCTAACAAATATTGGCGCAACGTGTTCCACGTGGAACATGCGGCTACCAGGACCCCGAATTCGCTCTGTTTGAGGGGTTTCAACCTTTCCAGATCACTTGCCGGAGGGTGATTGCATTGGGGTCGCTCCGGGTGCATGATGCATCCAATGCCGTTTGAGAACGGGCGCTCCCGTGTCATTGCTGTCGCCAACCAGAAGGGTGGGGTGGGCAAGACCACCACCACGATCAATCTCGGAGCGGCAATGGCCGAGGAGGGAAGGAAGGTCCTCCTGGTGGACCTAGACCCCCAGGCTAATGCCACCACCGGCGTCGGGGTGTCTAGCCGGGACCTCGAGGCTTCGATCTACGAGGTATTGCTCCAACGAGTTGCTCTGGTCGATGTGCTCAGGCCCACAGACGTGCCCAACCTGGACCTAGTGCCGTCTAGCCTTCCGTTGGCCGGAGCGGAGATCGAGTTGGTGACGGCGTTCAGCCGTGAACATCGGCTGGAACGGGCGTTGGACGAGGTGGTCGACGATTATGACCTGATCCTCATCGACTGCCCCCCGGCTCTGGGGCTGCTGACCGTGAATGCGCTGGTGGTGGCCGGCGAGGTGGTAGTTCCCATCCAGTGTGAGTACTACGCCCTGGAGGGTTTGGGACAACTGGTGGGCAATGTGGACCTGGTTAGGTCAAACCTGAATCCGGACCTGGAGATCTCCCACATTGCGCTTGTCATGTACGACGCCCGGACCAAACTGTCCGAACAGGTATCTGACGAGGTCAGGGCCTATTTTGGTGAAAAGGTGTGCCGGCAGGTTATTCCCCGGTCAATCCGCCTGTCGGAGGCCCCTTCATTCGGTCAGCCGATCACCGTGTTCGATCCGACATGTCGGGGTGCTGTGGCATACCGACAACTTGCTAAGGAGGTCTTGGGATGAAGAAGAGCGGTTTGGGAAGGGGTCTCTCTGCGCTGATCCCGGAAGGAGGCGTCCCCGGGACCCTGCACCCTCTAGCCGAAGGATTGGCGAGTGATCCGTCGACGACAGTCGAAATGGAGGTCACGGGGGGGATGCGATTCGAGAAGGTGTCGGTGGCCGACATCTCTCCCAATCCGTACCAGCCCCGTCAAAGCTTCGACGATGAGAAGATGGCCGAGCTCACTGCCTCCATTCGTGAGCAGGGGGTCCTTCAGCCCCTTCTCCTGCGGAAAAGCTCCGACGGCTACGAGTTGGTGGCCGGTGAACGGCGATGGCGTGCTGCTCGGCGGGCCGGCCTGGCCACTGTCCCGGCCGTAGTCCGCTCGGTGGAGGACCGGGATTCACTGGAGCAGGCCATCGTGGAGAATCTCCACCGTGACGACCTCAACCCATTGGAGGAGGCCGCCGCCTTCCATCGTTTGATGGACGATTTTGGCCTTACCCAACACGAGGTTGCCGTGCGAGTCGGCCGCAGTCGCCCAGCGGTAGCCAACAGCCTGCGCCTCCTGCAACTACCCGACGTTGTACAGCAGTTGATCATGGACGGATCGCTGTCGGCCGGACACGCTCGGGCCTTGGCTGGCCTGGGAGACCGTCCGCTAATCGAGCGCCTGGCTGCTCGGGTGGTTGACGAAGGGTTGTCGGTCCGACAGACAGAGGACCTGGTGCGGTCGTTGGATGAGGTGACTGTGCCCGTGGTGGATCTTTCTGGCGAGGTCACGGCCCGGCCGCGGGACGCGGCCCTGCTGGAGGTTGAACAGATCCTGGCTGATCGGCTTGACACCACGGTTCGGGTAGTCACCCGGGGCCGTAAGGGCCGGATTGTCGTGGAATTTGCTGACCTAGACGATCTGGAGCGCCTTTTTCGCCTATTGGAGGGCTGACCCGGTCAGGAACCCGGTCGGTCAGGCGTTGGCCACTGCTGGCGGGGTCGGATCGGCAGCCGGATCGGCGATCCACCGGGCGATAGCACCGGCTAGAGCATCGGCAATTTCGGCCGTCGACAGGACCACTACTGACGGCGGGGCGAGACTGCAAAGGACAGCTGGCATCCGGGTTTGCCGCAGCACGGGGATCCGACGGCCCAGGCATTCGGTGGCCGGTATATCGGCCGACAGGAGGGCACGGTCCAAGCCGGAGGCGCACTGGTGGGCCAACCGGAATCCACCCTCGCTCTGGAATTCCTTGATGGCAAAGTAGCTAATACGTGAATGAGAATAAGTCTCAATACGGAGTCCAAGGTAGAGGACGGCTTGGAACTCGTTAGCTGTGGCCGCCTGTGTCTCCTCGTTGGGATGGTCGAGGTCCAACAGGTGGGCGCCCCTGGCCCGAAGTGTCCGGCTCAAGGCTGCGCTGAGGGCCGCAGAGCTACCGAACTGGCCGACGGCCAGGCGCTGACCGTGCAGTTCGGGACTGCCTTGCCGTAGCCGGTCCAGCTCGCGTACCTGTGCCACCGTGGTTCGGCCTGCTGGTCGACCTAACAGTTGGCGCAACACCTGGATGGTTTGCGGTCCGGCGATCCTGTCCACGGCCAAGGCGGTATTCCGCTGGAAGTCAGCCAGGGCCCCCGCCGTGTCCGGACCGAAGATCCCGTCGATCCGTCCGGCGTCAAAACCCAGACTTCCCAGACGGAGCTGTAGCTCAGCGACATCCTCGCCCCGGAACATCGGGAAATGGAGGTAGAGGTGGCGGTCACCTAGGCGTAACCCGGCCTCGACCAGGGCGGCCTGGGTGGTCTCGTCAACTAGACCGTGCTCGTCCAGGCCGCGTTCAGTCTGAAAGGCCAACAACGACCGCGTGGTTTCGGGTCCAAAATACCCATCGGCCTCCTCGACCCCGTCTACCCGGTGCCCGGCAGCCGCCAAGCGACGGTGGAGGTCACTGACCAATGCCCCCCGATCGTTGGGACGAAGCGGCTTGGACATCGGCCAGACGACCGGAGCAGGGAGCCGGCTTAGAGGTACCCAGCCAGCTCCTCGAGGAGCTGGGGTTTGCCCTTAGCGCCCACCAGGCGCTTGGCCGGGAGGCCACCGTCGAACAGGATCAGGGTGGGGATGCTCATCACCTCAAATCGGCGAGCCAGGTCTGGAGCTTCATCCACGTTGACCTTGGCCACTCGGAGCGAACCGGTTTGTTCTGAGGCGATCTCCTCCAGGATGGGAGCAATCATCTTGCACGGACCACACCACTCGGCCCAAAAGTCGACCAGCACCGGTTCGACGGCTGACCCGATCTCCTCGTCAAACGTGGTCTCAGAAAGGTTCGTGATGACAGCGGCCATGGGAGTCTCTTCTCTCGGGTCTGTGGCTATGGATGTTTTCTATCGGCTTGCCGGGTTGAAGGCTCGGCAGGGCCAGATCGTTGGGCGGACTAGTTAGTCAGCGCGGCTCTCGAGCCAGCGCTCGGCGTCAAGGGCTGCCATGCACCCGGAGGAGGCGGCGGTCACGGCCTGACGGTAGGTGTGGTCTTGGACGTCGCCGCAGGCGAAGACGCCCTCTACGTTGGTCGTCGACCGGTCAGCACCTGTGATCAGGTAGCCAGCCTCGTCCATGTCCAGTTGCCCGGTGAACAAGTCGGTGTTTGGCCGGTGGCCGATGGCGATGAACACGCCGGTGACCGGGAGACGACGGGACTTGCCCGTCACCGTGTCCCGGAGGTCCAGTGCCTCGACCTTGGAATCGCCCAGAATGTCGTCGACGACGGTGTTCCAAGCGAATTCGATCTTCGGGTTATCGAAGGCCCGTCGTTGCATGATCTTGGAGGCCCGGAGATTGTCACGTCGGTGGACCAGGGTCACCTTGCTAGCGAAACGTGTCAGGAAGCCGGCTTCCTCGAGGGCCGAGTCGCCGCCGCCCACCACGGCGATCTCCTGGTCTCGGAAAAAGAACCCGTCGCACGTGGCACAGGTCGAAAGGCCGTGTCCGATGAGTCGTCGCTCGGCCTCCAGGCCCAGCATGACCGATCGGGCACCGGTGGACACGACCACGGCGTCGGCCGTGTAGGTCGGCTCGGGAGTCTCGGGATCACCGATCCAGATCTTGAACGGCCCGGTCGATAGGTCAACTCTGGACACTTTCTCGGTGATGATCTCCGCTCCGAACCGCGCCGCCTGGGCCCGCATATCCAGCATGAGCTGGGGGCCCATGATTCCTTCGGGAAAGCCGGGGAAGTTCTCGACGTCGGTAGTCAGCATCAACTGGCCACCCGGCTGGTCGCTAGTCGACGATGGCTCGCCCTCGATGACTAGCGGAGCAAGGTCAGCACGGGCCGTGTAGATGGCCGCGGTCAGGCCGGCTGGTCCGGAACCGATGATGACGACTTCGTAGTGGGGCACGCTCGCTCCTCGCGCGTTCGATGCGTCTTCGCAGGTCAGGGAGTACGTCGGGACCAGAGCCATGCGCCCAGGAGGCAGAGCGCCCCACCCAGCACCAGATGGGCCGACCAGCTCTCGCCGGGGAGGACGAGGTCCAGGAGGCGGAAGGCCCCGATGGAGGCCAACACCACGGCACTGATCAGGCACAACGCCCCGAGGACTCCGTAGACGAGAGCCCGGGTGGCCGTGATGACGGGCTGGGTGGTGGCCGAACGGAGACGCTCCACGGCGTCGACCACCCGGTCTACGAGGGTGGTAGCCCAGTCGCGGCGTTCTTCGGAGTTCTCCGGCGAGGACGTATCGGGGTCGACCGGGGTGGTCATGGGGCGGAGCCTACCGACGGTCGCCCAACGGTGGCCGCTGCGGGGTCAGCCCTTCAGGGTGAAGCAGAGGCCGATCAGGCCGGGCCCGCCGTGGCTGGCCACCACGGGACCGATTACTCCGACCCGGAGTGCGGAGGGATCGACGAGGGGGGCCAACATTTCGACCAGGTCCCCGATGTCTTCGGCCTGAGCGTGCATCACCGAGAGGGTCTCGATGTCCTCTGCATGTTCAGCCACTTTGTCCCGGAGCCACCCGAGAGACTTTTTCCGGGTCCGTTGGCGACCAGCCTCTTCAACCACACCACTGCTGATGTCAATCAGCGGCTTGATTGACAGCATGCTGCCTAGCAGGGCCTGGGCGTTGCCAATCCGCCCGCCCTTCTTCAGGTTCTCGAGGGTGTCGATGGCTCCGAAGACACGGGTCCGGTCCCGCATGCCCTCGACCAGGGTCACTACCTCGTCGGTCGATGCACCGCGAGCCGCCGCCTGGGCGGCGGCTTGCACCATGACCCCCAGGCCGGCCGTCACCGAACGGCTATCGACGACCCGGACGTCGCCGTCGACCTCGCGGGCAGCCAGTTCCGAGGACTCCATAGTGGCTGAGACGCCGCTGGACAGGTTGATGCAGACAATGGCGTCCGCCCCCTCAGCGAAGCGTCTGCGGAAAACCTCCTGGAATGCGCCGGGAGCCGGGGCCGCGGTTTGCGGGAGGTCCTCACTGGAGGCCATCCGCCGATAGAACTCCTCGACGTCAAGCTCCTCCCGGTCGAGGAAGACCTCCTCGCCAAACCGGATGCTTAGGGGGACGATGTCGACGCCAAGGGCCTCGGCCTCCCCTGGGGTGAGATCGCTGGCGCTGTCGGTGACGATGCGGACGGTCATGGGGCCTCCTTGGGTCTGCCGGATCGTACTCGCACCGCCCGGATCCACCAGATGGCCAGCACGGCGAGGGCGCCGACGAACAGCAGGACGCCAGCCCCGGGCAGGCTGGTTGTCCGGACCATGAGGTGTGCCGACTCCAACTGCAACAGCTGGGCGTCGTCTGGTGACCGGACGGTGATTTGCAGGCGAGCATCGCCTGAGGTCCGAGCCCGGACCGGGATGGTGATCCGGTTAGTACCTGGGCTGAGGACAGCGGGTAGGACGTCGCCCTCGGGGAACTCCAGCCGACCATCGCTCTGCACTACCAGGACGACCTGGGCGTCGGTCGGCAGGTCGTTGTGGATAGTGAACGGGATCTCAGCCCGCCGGCTGGTGAGCCGTACGCTCTGGTCGGACGGCGTGGTGAAGGCCCGAAGGACCTCGCTGACTGACGCGTACACCGAGTTCAGGTAGGCGGTCATGTGGTCGGTGTCCAACTCGGCTGCTGCCGTGACCTCGAGGAGGTCGTTGAGCGCCGCGGCGTCGGGATGGGGGCCGCCGAGGATGGCCGTGTAGGCGGCGACGGCCCGCTCAGCGAGGCTGCGGTCCGTGGCCCGCCGGGACATGGGGGTGACGGCATCCGGCCAGAGGCCATAGTTGATTGCCGCAGCGGCGTCCGAGGCCCGGGCGGCATCGAACAGGTCGGGAAGCGGTCGGACCTGTAGGAATGGCGCCTCGTCTAGGACGCCTAGTACCAGATCCAGGGTCAAGGGGTCCACGGGCTGGCCGTCCGGGGCGGTCAGCACAGCGGTCCGGGTAACCGTCGGGTCAGACCAGGCCAGGAGGGCGAGATCGGCCACCAGGTACTGAGCGGCCGAGACGGCACCCTGAGAATCAACCAGGTGGTGGGCCAGGTTGGGGTCGGCTACCAGGGCGGTACGGGCTGCGCCGTTGCCGGTCACTAGCCGGGCGGGCAGGGTTGCCTCAGCCGACGCCGCCAGCGGGCGAGGGTTGAGGTGGTCAGCCGACACGATGAACCGTTCAGCTCCCAGTTGGTTCAGGAGGTCCAGGGTGTCGGGTACGGCGGTGGGGGGGAGCACGAAGATCGAGCGATCGGGTACTACGCCCAGGAGGTCGGCTACCACCTGGTCGCCGTGGTCCATCAGGTCTCGGTGCACGTCAGGCCGACCGGCCCGTCTCCAGGCCTCGGGGTCGGCGGTTACGAAGGGCGCAGACTGGAGGCGGAGGCCTGCGGTGCTGGCCCGTACCAGGTCAGCCAACAGCCGGGCGTGGTCCAGGTCGTCGGACCGGGCTAGCCCGAGCACGGTAGCTGGCGGGAGGCGGACATCCAGCGGAATCCTGGGATGGTCGAGAGCGGCCTGGACTACACCGTCCAGCCGGTAGATGGTGGCCTCGTCCAGCCTGAGGCTGCCGTCCGGGTGGAGGGGCGGTGGTCCGTCGATGGCCAAGCTGATGCCGACCAGGAGAGGCCGATGGGCGGCCGCCTGACCCTCGGGGACCACCGGGAGGTGGACAAGGGGGGTAGTCAGGCGATCGAGGAGGCGTTCCTGGTCGTCGACCAGGGTGACAGAGAGTGGGTAGACGCCACCTGGACGGGATTCAAGACGACCCTCGGTGCCTACCTGGAGAACGAGCGAGGCCACTCCGGCAGAATTACGCACCTCGGCCACGGGTATCTCGACCGGGTTTCCCAGCGGGGAGTCCGGCATTTCGTCCCACAGGGCTAGGAGGCTTCGCCGGTCGACGGCCCGGTGGAGTTGGAGGACCAACCTCGCCTCGTCGATAGCCCCAGTGATCCGCAGGTCCAGTGCCAGGTCACCGTCGTCGGCGATCCACGGTGACTGGGCAATCAGCGAAACGCTCGCCGAACCGGTGTTGGCGGCTCCCGCTGGGCTGACAGGTAGGACCAGCGTGGTGGCTAGCACCCCCGTGGCCAGAAGGCGGAGGATCATCGACCTGTGGTGGAGCCCAGCACGGCCAGACCTTCGTCCCGGGAGATGAAGCCGTGGCGCCGGTAGAGGGTCTGGGCTGGTCCATTGTCGGGCTGGGTGTTGACCCAGACGTCCCGAACCCCATGCCGGATAAGCCAGGCCAGGGCGTCGGCCAGTAGGGCGCTCCCCATGCCGACCCGCTGGTGGTCCGGGTGGACGGCCAGACGCTGGATGAACCCGTTTCTGACCGTGCGACCGGTCAGAGCGAAGCCGACCGTCCGACCGTGGCGTCGTACCAGCCGACGTCGGTTCACGTCGGTGGCGTCACAGGCCTCGGCGAACGCCGAAGTGTCGAATCGCCAGATATCGGTTGAACCGGTGAACGCCGCCTCGTCCACGGCCAGGGCTTCGGCCAGGTGCCTGGCTCCGAGGCGGCGGACTCGATGGACGGCATGGACCGGAGCCGGAGGGATGGCTGGGTCCAGGATCCGGTGGAGGAGGGCCAGGTGCTCGACGGGCCGGAAGCCGGCGACTTCGAAGGGGCGTTGGTCGTGGCGGGCCAGCGCTGTGGTCAGGACCGTGGTCACGCCGCGGTCGGCCAGGTGGACCATCATCTCGTTGATGGTTCGGTCGTCTGGGACAGGACCGCCAACAGCGACTACCTGTACCGTCGAAGGCTTGCCCTGCCACGGGCTGATCCGCAAGATCGTTCCTTGACCGACTACCAGGTTCTCCACTCCCACGGGGCTGGAACCACTTGGAAGGCCGCGTCGTAACCGCCACAAGTTTCCGCGCTGGGTTGGGGAGGGCGTTTGAACGTCGATGGCCACAGGGTACGAGCCGACCGCCGACCGCCGGGGGTCGTGGTAGACGTAGCCCGGAAGCCGATGGAGTCTGAGAGATACGCTCGCTAGGTGTCTGTCCTTTTGGTGACCGACGAGCGGTTCTTGGACCACCAGTCGGGTCTCCGTCACCCGGAACGGCCGGCCCGGTTGACCGCCGTCTGGGAGGGCCTCGATGCGGCGGGGTTGGGGGACGCCGTAATCCGCCGAGAACCCGTGGAGGCCCCCGAGGAAGACCTCCTGCGGGTCCATCCAGCGGGCCATCTGGAGGCCCTTGAAGCTTTGGCCTGCTCGGGTGGAGGCCGCGTAGACGCCGATACAGCCATGGGGCCGGGATCGTGGACGGCGGCCCGCCTGGCTGCCGGGGCCGGCCTGGTGGCAGTGGATAGCCTCCGAGCGGGCGAGGCCGACATGGCGTTCTGTGCCGTCCGCCCGCCGGGTCACCATGCCACGCCCACCCGATCCATGGGATTCTGTCTGCTCAACAACGTGGCGGTGACGGCTACCGCGCTGGCCGATGCAGGCGAACGAGTGGCCATCGTGGACATCGACGCCCACCATGGCAACGGCACCCAGGAAGCCTTCTTCGGCGACGGGCGGGTGCTGTTTGCGTCGTGCCACCAGTGGCCGCTCTATCCCGGTACCGGAGCGGCCGATGAGGTGGGGACCGGGGAGGGTGAGGGAACGACCATCAACGTGCCGCTGCCGGCCGGTGCCGCCGGCAATACCTACCGGCACGCTCTGGACGCCCTGATCGTGCCGGCCGTCGAACGGTTCGCCCCCGACTGGCTGCTTGTCTCGGCGGGGTTCGACGCCCACCGGGCCGATCCGTTAACCGACCTGGGGTTGTCGTCGGGTGACTATGCCGACCTGATGGAACGGCTGACCGCCTTGGTGTCTCGGGGACGGCTTGTGGCCTTCCTGGAGGGTGGCTATGACCTCGGTGCACTGGCTGACTCGGCGGGGGCTGTGGTGGCTGCTGCCCTCGGGATCCGGCACCGTCCTGAGTCGTCCACCGGGGAGGGACCCGGACGCGAGGTCGTAGATGCCCAGGTTCTGCGACACGGGGTGGATCAGTGAGCACGCCGGACGGTCCAGTCCCTGCCGGCATCTTTG
>JAKURV010000037.1 GCA_022452035.1 Acidimicrobiales bacterium
CGGTAGTGGTCGGCCTTGTAGGGACCGTCTACCGGCACGCCGAGATAGCCGGCCTGTTCGGTAGACAGCTCGGTGAGCCGCACCCCCAGAGCATCGAGGTGGAGTCGGGCCACCTTCTCGTCCAGGGCCCGGGGCAGGGTGACCACGTCGACCCCGTAGGACTCGGCCCGGGCATGCAGCTCTATCTGGGCCAGGACCTGGTTGGAGAAGCTGGCCGACATCACGAAGCTGGGGTGTCCGGTGGCGTTGCCCAGGTTCAGGAGGCGTCCCTCGGACAGCACGATCACCGAGTGGCCGTCGGGGAATACGAACTCGTCCACCTGGGGCTTGATGGTGATTCGCTGGACGTCCGACATCCGCTGCAGCCCGGCCATATCGACCTCGTTGTCGAAGTGTCCGATGTTGCCCACGATGGCCTGGTGCTTCATCCGGCCCATGTGCTCGGCAGTGATGATGTCGCGACAGCCAGTGGCGGAGATAAAGAGGTCGGCCTGGTCCAGCACCCTCTCCAGGGTGTTGACCTCGTATCCCTGCATGGCGGCCTGAAGGGCGCAGATGGGATCGACCTCGGTGATGATCACTCGCGCTCCCTGGCCGCGAAGCGACTCGGCACAGCCCTTGCCTACGTCGCCGAAGCCGCACACCACGGCGGTCTTACCGCCGATCATCACGTCGGTGGCCCGGTTGATGCCGTCGATGAGCGAGTGGCGGCAGCCGTAGAGGTTGTCGAACTTGGACTTGGTGACGGCGTCGTTGACGTTGATGGCCGGGAACAGCAGCTCGCCGGCCTCCAGCATCTGGTACAGCCGGTGGACGCCGGTGGTGGTCTCCTCCGACACGCCTCGGACTCCCCCGGCGATGCGCGTCCACCGTTGCGGGTCGGAGGCTAAGGATTCGGTGAGGGTGGCCAGCACAACCTGCCACTCCTCGGGGTCGTCGTCGCTGGCCGTCGGCACGGCGCCCGCTGCCTCGAACTCAGCCCCCTTATGGACCAGCAGGGTGGCGTCGCCACCGTCGTCCAAAATCAGGTTGGGCCCCTCGCCGTCTGGCCACTCAAGGACCTGGCGGGTGGCCCACCAGTACTCCTCCAGCGTCTCGCCCTTCCAGGCAAACACGGGTACACCGCGCAGGTCGTCGGGTGAGCCATCGGGGCCGCACACCGCGGCGGCGGCCGCGTGGTCCTGGGTAGAGAAGATGTTGCAACTGGCCCACCGGACCTGGGCACCCAGGACGACCAGGGTCTCGATGAGGACGGCGGTCTGCACGGTCATGTGCAGCGACCCGGCGATGCGGGCGCCGGCCAGGGGCTGCTGGTCGGCGAACTCGGCCCGGAGGGCCATGAGGCCCGGCATCTCGTGCTCGGCGAGGCGAATCTCGTTGCGCCCGAACCCGTGGAGCGCCAGGTCGGCGACCCGGTGGTCCTCGGCGAGCGGCGGGGTGGTGGACATGACGACTCCTCTTCGCACCCGTGGGGTGCTTCGTGGCTCCGGACAGACCGGACGGGTTCTCGGAACCGGGCTGGGGTCGTCTGACACCGTTCAGGCAGCCACGGACCCCCGATGCTATCGCCGGTCCGCCGGCTGGTAGCGCCTCACTCCGTGGGACTGTTCAGCCTCCCGCGGAGACCCGGTGGGCCACCCCGTCCACGGCCAGACGGTAGGGGCCGTCGTCTACCGGTATCCAAGCCGCTTCGCCGGGGGTCAGATCCAGGCTGTCGCCAACCGTCGTCGTGCCCTCGACGGCCACTACGACGTCCGGACCGGTCCGCTCCCCGACCTCGACATCCAGGTCGCCGGCCACCCGCCAGACGGCGAAGTCGTCGACCGGTACCTCGTAGCGGTGCGCCCCGTCGCCCGGCCATTGGACGGTGGGCACCGCGGCCCCGTCGACCACCTCGGCCAGCACCGCCGGGGAGACGTGCTTGGTGGTGAAGCCGCCGCGGACCACGTTGTCGCACGGGGTCATCACCTCTAGCGCCACACCGTCGAGGTAGGCGTGCAGGACCCCCGGGCCGACGAAAACCGCCTGGCCCGGCTCCAAGACCAGGTGGCGCATCAGTGGGACCAGGAGCAGCGCCGGGTCTTCAGGGTGATGGTCGGCGATCCGGAGCACGGCCCCGGCGGCCTGACCGACCGGCCCCGGCGCCCCCTTGGCGGCCCGGGCGGCAGAAACCACCCGATCCACGTCGTCGGAGCGGTCGCCAGCCAGCGCGGCGGCCACCGGGTCTTGGACGTTCGAGCCGTCGACCTCTTCGGGACCGAGCAGGTCCTGGGGCACCGACAGGGCGGCGGCCACCTCGCGCGCCTCGTCCCGCTCCCGGTACCCACAGAGGGCGTCGAAACGGGAGACGGCGCACAGCAATTCGGGCTTGGGTCCGGGGTCGGGAAAGCAGCGGTCCGGATCGTCGCGGTCAAGGCCCGCTTCCTCTTCCCGCCGGTATCCGGCGACGGCCGTGGCGGCGTCGGGATGGGCCTGCAGCGAGAGCGGTTGGTCGGCGGCCAGGAGTTTGACGAGGAACGGAAGGTCGCCGTCAGCCAGTGGGCGGCCGTCGGCCAGGGTGGCCGGTGCCGACCAGTGGCTGCCGAACCAGAGTTCGGCCTCGGGGCAACCAGACGGCTCGACGCCCCGCAGGGCGGCTAGGGCGGTCGCCGAGCCCCAGTCGTAGTGCCGGAGCCAGCCGACCAGCCGATCCACGGTTCATGCCGCCCCGGGGGTTAGTCCCCGAAGGTCGGACGGATCCCCTCGGCCTCGGCGAGGGCCAGGAGGCGGTCGTGTTCAGACTCGTCCACCGCCTCGGCCTCGTCGATGAGCATCACCGGGATGCCGTCCCGCACGGCGTAGCGGCGCCGCAGGCGAGGGTTGTAGAGGGCCTCCTCGTCGGCGAACCAGAGGAGGGGGCCCTTGTCGTCCGGGCAGGCCAGAATCTCCAGCAACTTCGGGTCGAGCGTCATGACGGTCAGGTTATTGCCCTACCACGGCCTGCACCTCAGTCACCCGGACCTGGCAGGTCGCCTCGTCGGCGGCTTCCACGTTCAGGCGGAGCAGCGGCTCGGTGTTGGACGGCCGCACGTTGAACCACCAATCGCCCAGGTCCACTGTGAGACCGTCGAGGCGGTCCTGGGGCCAGTCGGCGTAATGGGCAGCCACCCGGTCGATCACCGCCGCCGGGTCCCCCACCGCAGTGTTGCGCTCGCCGGAAGCGGCGTACCGCTCGTAGGGGGCCAACAGGCCGCTCATCGGTCCGTCGAATTCCGAGAGGGCCTCCAGCACGAGGAGGGCGGCGATGAGCCCCGAGTCGGCCCGGTAGTTGTCCCGGAAGTAGTAGTGGCCGGAGTGCTCGCCGGCGAAGGCCGCCCCCTCCTCAACCATTGTCTGCTTGATGATCGAGTGGCCGACCCGGGTCCGCACGGCCCGCCCGCCGTTCTCGGTGATCACCTCGGGCACCGCCCGGGAGCAGATCAGGTTGTAGAGCACCGTGGCCCCCGGCTCGCGTTGGAGCACCCTGCTGGCCACCAAAGCGGTTGTTGTCGAGCCGGAGACCGGGCGGGCCCGCTCGTCAACCAGGAACACCCGGTCGGCGTCGCCGTCGAAGGCCAGACCCACATCAGCGCCCGTGTCCAGCACCCGGGCCTGCAGGTCGCGGAGGTTCTCGGGCTGGATCGGATCGGCCGGATGGTTGGGAAACGTGCCGTCCAACTCCGGGTAGAGCAGGTCCAGCTCGAAGGGCAGACCTGCGAAGACGGCGGGCACGACCAAGCCGCCCATGCCGTTAGCCGTGTCAGCCACCACCCGAAGGGGCCGCAGGGTCTCCACGTCGACGAAGGACCGAACGTGGTCGGCGAAGGCGGGCAGCAGGGCCCGGCTGGTGGTCGAGCCACCACCCGGGCCGTCGTCGAACCCTCCGGCCACCTCAGCGGCCATCTGGGACAACCCCGTGTCGTGGCCGACCGGACGGGCGCCGGACAGGCAGAGTTTCATGCCGTTGTAGCCGGCCGGGTTGTGGCTGGCCGTCAGGATGGCTGCCGGGACGTCCAGGTGTCCGGAGGCGAAGTACACCAGGTCGGTAGAGGCCAGGCCCAGGTCGATCACGCCGAGGCCCTCGGCGACCAGGCCCCGGGTGAAGGCGGCGGCCAGCGGCACTCCGCTTGGTCGCATATCGCGTCCCAGAGCCACCCGGTCGGTGCCGGGCTCGTTCCGCCGGACCAGCCGGGCGAAGGCCCGGCCGATGGCCTCGGCCAACGGCTCGTCCAGCTCCTCCGGGACCCGGCCCCGGACGTCATAGGCCTTGAACACGGCGTTCTGGTCGGACATCGCCGGAACGCTACCCACGGTCCCCGGACCGATCGGGGGCCGGGTAGCGGCCCTGGCGGGCCTGCTGTCGGATCCGTACTAGGTCGGTCATCAGGCGCAGCCCGTCGCTCAGGGCCCGCACCGTGGTGCGTTCGGAGTTCTCGACCTCAACGGGCACCTCAGCCAGGGTGAGGCGCCACCGTTCGGCCAGGTGGAACAGCTCCACGTCGAAGGCGAACCCGTTCAGGGTGGAGGCGGCGAACAGGCGACGGGCCACGTCGGACCGGAAGGCCTTCAGGCCGCACTGGGTGTCCCGGTACTGGCCGAGCAGCAGGGCGTGGGTGGCCAGGTTGACCAGCCGTCCGCCGACCTCGCGCAGGCGACCGGTCCGCACCAGGGTCCGGGTGTCGGTGTGGCGGCGGCTGCCCACCACCATGTCGAAGCCGTCCTCCACCCGGGCCACCAAGGCAGCCGCCTGAGCCGGCCCGTAGGCCAGATCGGCGTCGGTGAACACCACGGTCCGGCCGGTGGCCGCCGCTACGCCGGCCCGTACGGCCGCCCCCTTGCCCGAGTTGCGTTCCAGGCGAACCACCCGGTCGGCCCCGGCCGCCGCGGCCCGGGCCGCTGTGTCGTCCGGTGAGCCGTCGTCGACGACCACCACTTCCAGGTCGTCTGGGCCATCCAGAGCGTCTCCCAGTTCGCGGCGTACCCGTCCCACAGCGTCGGCGATGCGGTCAGCCTCCCGGAAGGCGGGCAGTACCACGCTGACCCGGACGTCGCCGACCGCCGGGGGACGGGGAACGGGTCGGTCCTGTTCGCGGCGGATGACCCGGAACAGGAACGCCCGGTAGGCCATGCCGCGCACGATGGCCGCCGCAGCCACGGCCAGCACCTTGGCGGCCAGGTCTCGGCCCGGGCCTCCCGGGGTGCCGACCAGGGCCAGGACGGCCAGGTCGACTAGCCCAGCGGCCACCACCACGGAGACGAAGACCCGTCGAATCCGGATCCACCGGGCGAAGGGGTCGTCGCGCAGGGTGACGACCCGGTGGAGGGGACGGGCCACCACGGCGGCGGCGACCAGCGCCACGACGTCGGCGGTCACCACAGACCAGCCGCGGTCCAGCAGTGCCACGGCCAGGCCGACGTCGACCGCCGTGGCGATCAGGCCGACCACGGCGAAGCGGCGCATACGTTCCCTCACGACGGCGTCCCCGACCAGTTGAGCGAATCGTCGGAGTCGCCGCCGGCCGCGACCTTTGCGTCCTCGTCCCCGCCGACAGTGACGTCGCCCGAAGGGTCGTCGCCCGTGTCCCCATCGGGGTCCGGCGGGCCGGCGGCCCGCCGCTCCACCCACCGGTCCACGAGGCGGTCACCGTCCGGCCCGAGGACCGCCGCGTCGTACCAGGGGGCCGACGGGTCGTCGGGCTCGGGCCGCCGGACCAGCACCAGCAGGGCCACCAGCCCAACGGCAGTCAGCAGCATGGCCACCACGTCGACGGTCGTCCGACCGTACGACAGGCGCACCTCCTCGTCGGTCGGGACCACGACCATCAGATTGGGTGTGGCCCGCCACGGGCCGAGGGCCCCCTCGACCTCCCAGTTGGGGAAGTACGAGGTCCGAACCAGGACGGGTACGCCGAGCCGGTCAACCCGGAACGAGACGGTGTCCACCCCGGCTTGTACGTCTCGGACGACGACGGCCGGCAAGGGTCGCCGTTCCGGCTGGTCAGCAGCCGCCATCCGTTGCCATCCGTCGGGGCCGCCCACCGTGCGTACCACGGCATCCGACCCCTGCTGGAATACCTCCACCGCCGGATCCATCCACCCGGCGTGGTCTACGTCGGAGAAGGCGGCCGGCTCGACGTCCAGCGGGACCACTAGGTCGGCCCCGTCGACGGCGAACACCGTCCACGGCCCACTGGTGGCCAGTTCGGTCAGGTGCCGGTGGGCCCGGGCTTCGTCGACGGCCCTCTCGGAGAAGGCGGCGTAGTAGGGGACGCCAAGCTGGCGTAGGTGGTCCACCCCGGCCTCCAGGTCGAAGCCCCGGTAGGGCAGGCCCCGCTGAGCTCGGGACGGCGACTCCGAAAGCTCCGACTGGACCAGGAAGTGGTACGGGGTGGTAGTGGACGCCTCGAAGTACAGACCCTCCATGGAGCCGATGCAGCCGTCGGTCCAGTGGGGCAGGAGCATGAGAGCCATTGGCGTGCCGTAGCGGACCAGGTCGCTGTGGTACTCCCACAGCACCCGGCCGCACCCATTCTGCTCGGCGATCCCAACCAGGGTGTCGGTCAGGGCCCGCTGCTCCTCCCAGCCGCCTCCCGTGTCGTCGCCCACCCGGGCCTCGTATCCGGCAAAGTTCCACCGGACCCACGGCCGCCCCAGGTTTAGCTCCTCGCTCTCGAAGCCCAGCCACGAGTAAGTGTTACCGGACATCGAACCGGTGGGCAGGACCCGTAACGGCATCCCCAGGTAGGCCACAAGAGCCAGGGAAGCCATGACCGCTCCCCCACCGCTGACCAGGCGACCGGACCGTCCGGAGGCCGTCCGGCGAAGGCCGTCGAGCATGCGTCCGGCCAGGCGCACCACGTCGGCGACGCCGATGGCGGCCAGGAGGTAGATGCTCAGGTAGTAGGCGGGCAGGACCCGGCCGTTGTAGAGGCGGCCCTCCGGAAGGTGGACGAAGGCCAACCCTAGGAAGAGGGCCGAACCGGCCAGCACCAGGCCAAGTCGCCGGCGGAAGGCGATGGAAGCCAACAGGCCGACGGCGGCCACCACGATGGCCAGCTGCAACGGTGGGTCGTTGGTCAAGAAGTCGGCAGCCAGCTCGTCGCGGTCCAACAGGTAGGACCGGAACCGGGTCAGCTTGTGCCACGCCATGTCGTTGAGGTGGGCTCGCTGCCACCAGAACGGCAGCACCCAGAAGGCCGAGCAGAGGCCGGCCACCAGCCCGGTGGTCAGCATCCACCGCACCGATTGTCGGCCAGGCCGTAGGACGACGGCCACCGCCGAGGCCACCAGGGCGTAAAAGGCGACCAGCAGGTGGCAGAGCCCGGTGAGGGCCAGCAAGACGGCTGCTGGGGCCCGTCCCCGTCCGGTCTCCAGACCCCGGACCAGCAGGCCCAGATACACGAGGACGGCGGCCACGGCCAGGGTAAAGGCGAACTCGCCGGCCATGGTCGACATGAGATTGCCACCCATGATGTTGAACGACCGGTCGAACATGAACGGCAGGGTGGCCACCGCGGTGAGAGCCGGGCCGGGGAAGGGCAGGCCGGCCAGGCGGCCGGTAAGCCACCCGGAGACCGGCATGACCAACAGGCCGGCCACTGTGACCCACTTGAGGGCCAGGCCGTAGTGGACGGGGACCACCAACACGACCACCGTGGCCAGGAGGGCAAGGAGGGCTGGCCAGCGGGCCGGGCGACGGCGGACCAGCCGTACGGCGGCCCAGCCGAGAGCCGGCAAGACCACGGCCAGCAGCGGTGTGGCCAGGCCGACGTCCAAGGCCACCACGAACAGCATGGGGACCACCATGTAGAAGTGGTAGGCGGGGAAACCGGCGTACCAGTCGGGGGTCCAGCCGCTGAGGCGGAACCGGGGCAGCAACTCGTCGCGGAGGAAGGCCGGCCCCCAGACGTGGGCGCCCAGATCGCCACCAGTGGGAGTGGTGCCGGTGAACAGCACACCGTCGGGGTTGACCACCCACAGCACGAACAGGACGCTGCCAGTGACCAAAAGGCCGGTCACCCAGGCGGTGAACGGGACCCGACGCAGGAAGGCCACCAGCGGGCCGGCCAACTCGGCCGCCTCGGGGGACCCGGCGGGGGTCGGTTCGATGACCGGCTCCCCGGGGGCCGGACCGGGGCCGCCCATCAGCCGCCCACGCCGACTAGCAGCATGGTGACGGCCACAGCGTTGAAGCCGAGGTGGGCCCAGACGGCCCGGCCCAGGCGGCCGTCACGCTGGACCAGCCATCCGCAGACCAGGCCGATAGTCACCAGGGCCGGGAACTGGAGGGGCTGCAGGTGGGCGAACCCGAACACCACGGCCGAGACCACCAGGGCGACCCGAGGTCGCATCCGGGCCTCGAAGGCCCGGAGAGCCAGCCCACGGAAGAAAACCTCCTCGACGATCGGGGCGCCGATCACGACAGAGAGCACGAGAAGCAGGATGCCGCCCAGGCCGTCGGCCTTGTCGGTCAGCTCGCGGGCCGGCGCCGAGATGTCCAGGTCGTCATCCAGCAGGAGCAGCGGCAGATAGATGACCGGCACGACGAACATCTGGCAGACGACACCGACCCACAGCCCTCCCCACACGTCCCGGGCCCTGGCCCCCCAGCCCAGGTCGGACCAGCGCACCCCCCGCACGACCACCAGCCACAGCGGAACGCCCAGCAGGCCCACCCACAGGGCGGCCTGCATCACGGCAACCATGGACAACGGCAGCACCTCGTCCACCTCGTAGTCGCCAAGGGTGAAGATCAACCCGGCCACCACCACGCTGGCCACCATCCCGATGACGACGCCAGCCACCACGTGGCCGATACCCCAGGCCCGGCCGGGTTCGGCCTCCTCGACGGGCTGGTCCTCCATCCAACGAACCCTAGCGACGGCTCCAACAGCCGCCCCGGTCGCCCAGCCGGGGTCGATCTGAGACGCCTCTCCCGTACGATGAAGGCATGGCAGAACGCCCCGACAAGCGCGCTGGACGGCGCCCCGAGCGTCCGGACCAGTCCGATCGCTGGCCCCCGACGGGTGCCCGACCGGGCCGCAACCAGGGCTGGCCCCGCTGGGGAATATGGATGGTTATGGGCCTGATCGCCGCCGCCCTGTTCTTCCCCAGCTTCCTGCCCTCCGACCAGATCGACGAGGTGGCCTACGACCGGTTCCTGGACCGGGTGGCGGTCGGCGAGGTGGCCGAGATCCTGGTCGACAACCAGACGGGTCGCATCGAGTTCACCGACGCGGAGGGCGCCACCTACGCCACCACCGGCCCCCTGGAACTCTCGATAGACGACCGGAGGCTGCTGGCCGACAGCGGCGCTGCGGTGCGCTTCGAAACGCCACAGCCCGGCTTCCTCCAGACGTGGCTGCCCCTGCTGCTCCCCGTCGGGCTCATCATCTTGTTCTTCGTGTGGATCAACCGCCGGGCCCAGGGCCAGATGAGCGGGATGATGTCCATCGGCCGGTCACGGGCCAAGACCTACACCACCGAGCGTCCGGACACGACGTTCGATGACGTGGCCGGCTACGCCGGGGTGAAGCAGGAAATCCGCGAGGTAGTGGACTTCCTGAAGGACACCGAGAAGTTCGCCGAGATCGGCGCCCGGGTCCCCAAGGGGGTGCTGCTGGTCGGCCCTCCGGGCACCGGCAAGACGCTCATCGCCCGAGCGGTAGCCGGCGAGGCCGGCGTGCCGTTCATGTCGGTCACCGGGTCGGACTTCATGGAGATGTTCGTCGGAGTGGGCGCCAGCCGGGTCCGCGACCTGTTCGAGACGGCCCGCAAGATGGGCCGGGCCATCATCTTCATCGACGAGGTCGACTCGGTCGGACGCAAGCGAGGCGCCGGCCTGGGAGGCGGCCACGACGAACGGGAGCAGACCCTGAACCAGATGCTGTCCGAGATGGACGGATTCGAGGACAGCGGCGGCATCGTGATGCTGGCGGCCACCAACCGGCCCGACATCCTGGACCCGGCCCTGCTGCGTCCCGGCCGCTTCGACCGCCAGGTCGTGGTGCCGCTGCCCGAGTTGGACGACCGGCGGCAGATCCTGGACGTGCACGTCAAAGGTAAGCGAGTGGACGACGACGTGGACCTGGACCTGGTGGCCCGGGGCACGCCCGGCATGAGCGGTGCCGACCTGGCCAACCTGGTCAACGAGGCGGCCCTGATCGCCGTGCGAACTGGTGAAGACAGCATCCGGGCCGACCACTTCGAGTCGGCCCGTGACCGCACCCTCATGGGCCAAAAGCGCGAGTCGATGGCCCTTACCCCAGACGAGAAGGAGGCCATCGCCTACCACGAGGCGGGCCACGCCCTTTGCGCCGCCGTGCTCCCGACGGCCGACCCGCTCCACAAGGTGACGATCATCCCCAGCGGCATGGCCCTCGGCGTGACCATGCAGTTGCCGGAAGAAGAGCGCCACATCCACCGACAGGACTACCTGGAGGACTCGCTGGTCGTGATGATGGGTGGGCGCATGGCCGAGGATCTGGTGTTCGGCGTGGGCTCCACGGGGGCCAGCAACGACCTGGTGCGGGCCACCGAGATCGCCCGGAAGATGGTCCGGGAGTGGGGCATGAGCGACCGGGTCGGCCCCATGGCGTGGGGCAGCCAAGGACAGGTGTTCCTAGGCGATGACCTGATGCACACCCGGGATTACAGCGACGACACGGCCCGGGTCATCGACGAAGAGGTCCAGCGGATCCTCACCGACCAGGAAGACCGCTGCCGCAAGCTGCTCACCGACCACCGGAACGCCCTCGACCTGATCGCTAGGTCGCTGCTGGAACACGAGACGATCAGCGGCGACGAGGTCGGACGCCTAGTCAAGGTGGCGGCCGCCCCCGGATCCACGCCGGCCCCGGTCGAGGATCCGACAACCGTCGACTGACCGGTCCTCTCGTGGACCGCCTGCTCGTCCTCGTCGTAGTGGCCGCCGCGGCAGCGACCCTGGCCTATCTGGTTCAGCGGCGACGCCCCGACGCCCCGATCCGCACTGGTTGGACAGTCCCCGAGCAGTTGGACCGCCGGGACTTCGCCCGTCCCGATGCCCCGTGGCTGGTGGCTGTCTTCACCTCGGCGTCGTGTGACAGTTGCGCCGCGGTGGTCGACGTGGCCGAGCCACTGGCCAGCGCCGCCGTGGCCGTCGACGTAGTGGAAGTCGACGAGAGGCGCGAGGTGCACGACCGTTACGCGGTGGACGCTGTCCCTATGGTCTTGCTGGTCGACACTCTCGGCGTGGTGCGCGACCACCACCTGGGGCCAGTGTCGGCCACCCACCTCTGGGGGAGCCTGGCCGAACTGCGGGAACCCGGCTCCACACCCGACGGATGCGACGCCGGCCACTGAGCTAACCCGGTCAGCTGTCGGGCCACCCCTCGGTGCCGGCCACCGCCACGGCCTGCCCGGCCGTCGACCCGAACCCTGACGCCTCCCGCACCGACGCCACCACAGGGGCTGTGGACTCCACGGCCAGCACGACCGGCGCTCCGGCGCCCAGGTCGAACGCCACCTGGGAACCCGGGTCCAGCTCGACAACGGTGGGCAGGCCATCAGGGGCCTGGCCGGCCAGCACCTTGACCTCCAGGGTGGCGATGCCGCTGCCCGACGGATTGGCCACGGCCAGCACGTCGTCGGAGCTGGCAAACCGCTCCCCGAGGTCCACCACCCAGCCCCGGGCCGCCACCCCGGTGGCCGGTCGGACGGCCAGATCGGGTGGAACGACGTCGTCCGGACCACCTGGCCCCCGCCGGACCAGGGAAGCGGCCAATGGTCGACCGTCCAGGGAGCGCACCTCGATGCCGAACGGGCCCACGCCGTCCAGGCGACCGTCTCCCAGGTTGACCACGTGACGCTGGCCGGCCCGTAGCACCACCGGCCACGGTTCCACGAATCCGTCGGCCGGTGAGGTCCGGGCCACCACCTCGAGCTCCACGGTCTCAAAGCCCGGGTTCAGAACCACGACGGCCAGGTCGCCGGCCGGTCCGGCGCCGGGCACGAAGAGACGGTCGGCGACGTCGGGCGTTCCGGGCGCCAGGTCCAGCCCTCGCAGGCCTGTCGGTCCCCGGCCGTCGGACAGCTGGAGCCGCGCAGCGACTAGCTGCCCGACCCGGACGTCGACCACGGCCGAAACCACGGCCGAGTCGGCGATACGAGCCGACACGTCGTAGGCCACCACCGACCGCCCGGGCACCACCAGGCCCTGCGAGTCCAGGGTCTCCCGGCGGCCGATGTCACCCACGAACCGCAGGTCAGCAACCGCGGAGGCCGGGAACGGGTTGTGCAGAAGCAGCCAGGTCCGGTTCCCAGGGCGGGCCGTGGTCGACCACGGCACCAGCCAGGAGTCCGACGTACGGGTCAGGCAGGGCCGCTGGTCGACGCCGTCCCCCTCGACGCGCTGGCCAACCACCACCGCCCCCCCCGGGACCTCGACGGTCACCGCAGCGAAGGCCGAGCCTGGGACAAACCGGCCGGGGCGGATCTCCAGGCGGTCACCGGCGTCCAGCCGGAAAGCCCGTTCCACAGCCCGACCACGGTCGTCGACCACGATCACCCGCCCATCGGTGGGACCGGCCGAGATGCTGGCCATCTCGACTACCCGGTGGTCCACCCCGTCAAGAGCGATGGTCGGCCCGAGGCAGAACCACAGGTCGGAGGACTCCCCGGCCAACGCCATGGCCGAGGGGGCCGCCGTGGGACGATCGTCCCGCCGTTCCTCCGGGTCGGCCACGGCCAGAGCCGAGGAGCCGAGCAGGAGGGCGACCAACACCACGAGGGCCGGCATGCGGTGGGCGTTCACCGCCGGACCTCCCGGGCCGTGCGGGCCCAGCTGGCCAGCAGCAAGACCACTCCGAACAGGGCAACCTGAACGGCCCGCCGGCCGGTTGATCCGTCGTCGTCCAGGACCAATAGGCCCACCGAGTCGCGGGCCACCCGCACCGACGGGTGGTCCACCACGGCCCCGGGCTCGTCCGGATCGACCAGGGGCTGGCCCACCCCGTCGACGACGAACTCCCACGAGCGGTCGGGGCCCACGGCCCATCGCAGAGCCCCGTCAGCCGACGCCGTCACCACCCGCTGGTCAAGGGCCTGTCGGGTCACAACCACCGGCACGGCCTGGCGGTTGCGGTCGCGGACCACGGCCAGCGGTGCCTCGACGGCCAAGTTGCGGTACACGGTGACGGCCCGGTTCAGCCCCTCCATGCGTTCCAGGTCCAGCTGGCGAGACAGGGCACCGACCAGGCGGTCGGGAACCATCACCTCGACCCCTGGTTGGGGAACCGGCACGGCCCGGTCGACGAGCACCACCCAGCCCACGCCCCACAGGCCCAGGCGGGCCCCCAGGCGACTGGTGTCACCGTCCATGGCGTCGTCCACGGCCATGCGGATGGCCTCCATACCCTCGGTCGGCTCCAGAGGCCACTGGTCGCCCAGATCGGGGCGGCCGTCG
>JAKURV010000038.1 GCA_022452035.1 Acidimicrobiales bacterium
GTCTGAGCTGTGTTCCAGTTGGCGTCGGTGAATGTGAGGTACAGCGGGCTGACCGTCAACTGCGTGGGGGCCGAGTTGGTTACCGAGAGAGTGACGCTCGTCGAGGGTTGGGTATCCAGGACCACGGTGAAGGTGTCGGTCGTCCCGGCTTCTGTGGCGGCCGCTGTGGTCTTGGAACCCGTCATGCCGGCCGACTGGGCGACTGCTGCCATGGGCCAGGCGATGAGCAGCGTCGAAAGTATCGCCAGAAGGGTGGTGGCTCGTTTGGTGGAGGTGTGCCGCGGCATCCTTGTTTTCGCCATCTCGGATTTGCTGGTCTTTCAGGAGGCAGGGGCTTTCACGGGCCTACGGAGATTAGGGCTTCTAAGGCCTAGAGCCCGATGACTGCTCAGGTTGTCTAACGGCCGCATTCAATGTTGGGAGGACCCACGCGATGACAGATGCGGCGGGCCCGCGCCCTTCTTGCCTGATATGCCTGCCGCTCTACTAGTTGGTGGAGGTTTCAGGGGCCTTTGCTCCGAGAGTCTGTAGGAGTTTCTCGGGCATGTCAGCGGGCCAGTGCTCGGAGTCGACGCCGAGCCTGAAGGTGAAGTAGGCGCCGAGGATCATTGCTGCCGCGTAACTGACAGACACGTTGTCCGGCAGGACTCCTTCGGCGACAGCCTGCTCGAGTGCTGGGCGGAGGAGCCCCATCTGGCGGTTGCTGGCCATGTCGTCGCGGATCAGGTCCCGGACCTCGTCGGCCTCTTCGGTGCCCATGATCGCCAGGGCCGGGATTGTGAAGGCGTGTTCCCAGGAGACCGAAGTATGCGTCTCGCGAGTGGCGTACAGGAGGTTCTCGTAGGGGTCGTCGCCGGGGAGGGTTCGCAGCCGTTCCGCCCGAAGGGTTGAGACATGTTCGAGGATGGCTCGCAGCACGTCGCGTTTGTCCCGGAAGCGGGTGTAGACGGCGCCGGGGCGGACGCCGGCTCGGACGGCGATCGATCCCAGGCTCATGGCGCCGTAGCCGACGGTGTGGAACTCCTCGGTTGCCGCCTCGATGATCTTGGCGTCGAGTTCCGGGTCTCGGGGGCGGGACACGGTCAGCCTCGGGACTGTGCGACGACGCGGAGGAACGGGTATTGGCTATTCCATCCGTCGGGGAAGCGGATCGCCCGGTTGGTAGGCGACTTTGCGGCATCTGGTGTCAGATCAACAAGTTCTAGTGCCATCTGAAGTCCTCCGTCCTCTGGGTGACACCCTAATACCCCAACGGATATAGACGCAAAGCAATATCGAAAAAGATAACCGAAAATAGTATTGACAAACATGATTACCGTTATATAATAACGGTATGAGTTATCGTAAACAACTTTCAGCTAAGCGATTTGGCCTCAGCCTGGTGGCCGCCGCCCTCCTCGTCAGCTCCTTCTCCCTCTGTGGAGCGCTTCGCTCACAGGATGCGACGACACCCGACCAGAGCGGCCACGAGTCACACGACCAGAGCGGCCACGAGTCACACGCCTGGACCAACAACCCAGCTGACCGGAACTGGCGAGTCGAGCTTCCGGTCCCCGTGCGCAACCTCCTTACCCTCACAGGAGCCGGCACCACCCGCCGCCCCGACCAGGTCGACAACGATCCAGCCGTCGGACTCTCCGTCGCAGGGAGCACGGCGATGTTCGCCGATGCGACCGGTTCGGCCCTGTGGCCCAACTGCACGCCGATCCGAGTCACGATCGACACCGTCGAATCATCGGCAGATAGCACAACTGCCGCTCTGGCCACTCGGGACGCCGTCACCGAACTTGGTGAACTCACCGGCCTGGAGTTCACCCCGATAACTGGCTCAACCCACACCGCCGGAGACGATCCGGCACCCCAGTCCAACACCATCCAGATCATCTGGGTCGATCGTGACACCGGCCTGCTCGAAGACCATGAGCTCGGTTCAGCCGAGGTCTGGCACCTGGAGGTCATAGACCGCCTCATCGTCTTCCAGGCTGTCGTCCTGCTCTCCGACGAGATCCTCACTAAGCACGATTCCGACACGAACTCAGGTGGAGACTTCATCCGGACCACCCTCATCCATGAACTTGGCCACGCAGTCGGTATTGGCCACAGTGCTGATGACGGCTCGGTCATGTACCCCAGGCTCAACAGCAAGGCTTCGGTGACCACCGCCGACCGGGCGGCGTTTGCCTACGCGGGCAGTCGGGGCTGCTGAGCAGCCAACCCCAGAACTCGACGTCGAGTTCTGGAAGCCCTTTCCGCCCGTCCACTGACCACTCCCGGATGACAAGGTTCTCGGTGTCGTCACCTTCCTGGAGGGTGTTTCGTAGGATCTCGCAGCCCCATCGGCTGGAACGGAGGATCACCGAGACGTGCCTGGGCCCCCAACATTCCTGGCCATCGCCGCACTCTTGGCCGCTGCCGCCTCCTGCAGTTCTGACACGCTCGAGTCAGTGGCCCGACCGGCCGCAACCACCTCGACGACTGTCGCTTCGACGACTGTCGCTTCGACGACTGTCGCTTCGACGACTGTCGCTTCGACGACTGTCGCTTCGACGACTGTTACGCCCGCCACCGAGATTCCTTCGACCACCCTTTTCGTATTGGAAGCTCCGCCCACTCCTATTGACCTCGAAGCCAACGAACTCCTCCGGGTTGTCCTGACCGGAGACTCCATTACCGACCAGGTAGCGCCGTACCTCGAATGGATTCTGAGTCGGACGGCCACCATCGAACATCGACACCTGTGGGGAACGGCGCTCTGCGATTGGTTTTCCGACAACCGAGGCGACCTCGGCTTGGAATACCTCGAGTCGTGGCAGCCACACCTCTATATCGTCGACCACGGTGGGAACGGCATCACGCCGTGCATGGCTGACGCCGCCGGCCTTCCGCTTACCGGTGAGGCATACACGGCGAAGTATCTGGCCGATACCGAGTATGTGGTGGAGTTGGCGTTGCGGACCGGGAGCCGCGTGCTCTTGGTAGACCAACCGGTCAGCCGTGGCGATTATCGATCGGGGACCGGTGAGATCTACCGGTCGATGCCCGTCAGACATCCGGGAGGGCTGGTCCGCTTCTTCTCCACCTGGCCGGCGCTCACCCCGGGAGGCCAGTTCGTCCAGTCGGCCCCCTGTGAGGTCACCGAGCCGGGATGCGTCGACGGTCGAGGGGAACTACGGGAGCCGCCACCCAATGTCCACTTGGAGGCGCTTGGCGCATGGCGTTACGCGGTGGCCATCGTGGATGAGTTGGTTGCTGCCGGATGGGTGGATGCCGAGTTGGTAGACGTCACTGACCGGGTGATGCCCTGAGACCTGTCGTCTAGGGCCCTGACGTCTGAGGAGTGACCTCCTATGGCCGTCATCGAGGGAAGGGTTTGACATCTCGGGCTCCTTGCCCGGGCGTGGGAGGCCCTATTGGAGGACAGAAGCCGGGCCACGCCGGCCCCTCAGTAGGCGACTCGGGGGATGTGCTCCTCCCAGGTTCGCTCGCAGACAACCTCAGTTCCCTCGTAGGCGGTGATGAGGCCATCGAGCCGGAATTGGGTGGCGTCACAGGTCACGACTAGCAGACTCTCGGTGCGTACCTGCCAGTCATCTCGAGCAAACGTGAAGTCAGCCCGATATTCGACACAGGCCGAGAGCGGGTCTCCTTCGACGATTCGGTATCGCTGGCTACTCGTGCTCGAATATCGGAGCCCAGTGGTCTCCAACTCGATCTCACCGGCGTCGGCCTTCACCTCAAGGAGGTGCTCCTGGCTCAAGGGGTCGCGGACTTTTTTGCGCGACCCGGAACCTTGACGCACCACACGATGGGGTAGGGGATCAGCAGCCTGGGGAGCTCCCAGATCTGGCGTTGGAGTTCCAGAACTCTTCGGGCCTAAAACCGGCAACTCGAGGCGACTGGCGGCCAAATCGATGCTCACGGTTGCCTCCTGGGCTAACGGCCAGGCCATGGGCCACATTTGTGTGGATAGGGCAAGACGCAAATGGTGGCCGGGGAGGATCCTCCAACCAAGGTCGTTCAGGCGGACCGTTACTTCCATGGCTTTTCCCGGATGGACCTCGGAGACACGGTCACGCCCATCTCGGAGCCTCAGGTTCAGAATCCCGTAACTCATGAGGGTGGAACTTCCGTCGGGGCTGATATCGCAGAGGCGGGCCGCCACGAGACCTTCCTCACGGTCACAAGTCACCGAGAGGTGGAGCAACGGGGTCCCTAGTAGTTCAAGCGGATGGTCGAGCACCGCCCCGTCGAAGCACGCCGACAGGGCGTCGTCAGGCCCCTGATCGTCGGGCAGTTCACAGATCCCGGCGACAGGCATGTACTCACCGCTTGTGAGACCCGTCCATACCGGCGAGAAGACCTCGACGTCGAAATCTTCGACGGAGGGGGCTTCATCGAGTCCATTAGGGCCGAGGTGCAGGGTCTTGGCGGAGATCTCCGGCGATGGCCAAGTGTTCACAGCGACCCATTTACCGGGTCGGGCGCTAGGTGCCGGGGTCGGGCTGTGGCTGTCCTGGAGGTAGGCGAGCAGAGCTGGTGCGTCCATCACGCCGTTGTCGTCGCCTCGAAGCCATCGATCCCACCAGGCCAACGCAAGGCCAAGGAAGTCGATTCCTGGCCCAGGGCCACCAAGATTTGGGTACACGTGACCCCACGCCCCCGAAACGCCGCGACATGGAGCGTTCACGTTGTCGAGTAGGCGCAGCACTGTGTTGGGCCAGCAGTCATTCCAACCGCTCACGGCAAGAACCGGCACCTGAATCCGGTCATATTGCTCGCACACCGATCCTTGAACCCAGGTCTCATCACGTAGTTGGTGCTGGAGCCACGATTTGAGAAACATCGGAGTCTGGTCAAGGCGATCGCGCCACATGGCTCGCCAAGCGTCCCCGACGACAGCCGGGTCCGGTGGACGAATGCAGTAGCCGAACATCACGCCACCCCAGCCAACGCCCTGCCCCGGGTAGCCCCCTACCAGGTAGCCGCCGTCGTCGTAATAGCGGTCGACGGACGCACCGACGGGGATGACTGCCTTCAGCGCCTCGGGCTGATGGGTAGCGGCCTGGAGGCTGGCGATCCCACCCCACGAGATCCCCATCATCCCAACAGCTCCGGAGCACCAGTCTTGGCCGGCAATCCACTCAATGACCTCGACGGCATCTGCCTGCTCGCGGGGAGAGTATTCATCAGTCATCAAGCCTTCGGAGTCGCCATGGCCACGCATGTCAGGTCGGACACACGCATAACCGCGGGCAGCGAACCAGGCGTGATTCGCGTGGTCGCGCAAGGCGACCCCGTCGCGTTTGCGATACGGGATGAACTCAAGGATCGCCGGGACCGGCTCGTGATCTGCCCGATCAGGGAGCCAGAGCTGGGCCGACAGGCGCACGCCGTCGGACATCGCAATCCAGACGTGTTCTATTACCCGATAGGGCAATGCACCACTACGGCTAGGCGACGATGGCTCCTCTTTCGGTATGGCCCGAAGTTAATCAGGTGGTTGCCGGCATCAAGGAGGTCAGGACGTTTCACCGGCTGGGGCCGGGTCATCACAGGGGTCGACGTCGTAGCGGCTGTCCGATCGCCAGGGACCATCCTCCCAACCTGGCACAAGGGCTAGTCCAGCGTCAGCGAGAATCGTGTTGGCCGCGATTTTGCCGGCCACCTCGGCACCCTCTCTACAGAGGTGGACGCCGTCGATCTTGCGTATCGGCCACTCGACGCCGAGGCGATCGACATGGCTGGTGTAGCCGCCGTCTGCGTCGGTGAAACCTGAAGTCAGATCGACCACAGACATCCGGTCGTCGGTTGTTGCTACGTCTATGAGCAGTCGATTCAACCGTTCAGGCCAACCGGGATTCGGAGATGGAAGCATCGTCAGCCAATAGACGTGTGCTCCATCGCCAGCCAGGACGTCGTTCGCCATGCGAACAAGAAAGGCAAACGACTCCTCCCAGTTGGGATCATCAGGTTCGGGGATTCGACCCTCACCTCCCCAGACGTCATAGACGTCCCAGGTCCCGGTCTGAACAACCACGGCTTCGGGCCGAACCTCGGCGAGAAACGGGGGCCAGATTTCCCACCAGAAGTAAACGGGCCACTGGCTCAGGCCGAACCCGACCTGGGTCCGGTTGGCAGAAATCACCAGACCAGTGTGTTCAAGTGCTGCAGTGAGGCCTGGTTCGACCTCAAAGGTGACGCTGTCGCCGACCACCATCACACGTAAGGGCTCCTCAAGAGTTGGCGAGCGAAGAAGTCGGGGCGCCGAGGACACGGCCGTAGACGCGCTAACGCTCGTCGTCGGGATGGGTACCGAGGTCGTCGATGGTGAAGGGGCAACCGTTGACGGTGACAGAACCCGGACAGGCACCGTGGTTGGTACAGCGGTGGCAGGCGTCATCGCCATGTTGGCCACCCGTTCCGACAACGCATCGAGTTGGTCTCGCAACTCCCAAACTTCAATCTGCAGCCCTTCAGTCTCTGCAGGATCGCCACAACTCAGACCGCCCATCACAAACAAAACGGCGACAAGACTTAAAAGGAGCCTCCGCCCATTGGCGGCCCGGTCATGGGGCATCAAGGCAGCGCCAGACTCACTGCTTTGACACCGCCATTGGGTATCTGTGCCCATCTAGAGCACGCGACTCCTGACCGGCATCAAGCCCTAGCGGTCGAGTTGGTGCGTGAGGAACCTGCGAGCGCACAATCCGACGGTACTAAGGCAAGCAACCGCGATGGCGCTGCTTCATCGTGGAATCCGGGCACGGCAACTCTGAACGAGTTCATCGCCGCAAGATGGATGGACACCGAATCGGTGGAAGTGACCGACCGGGTAATGCCTTGAGACTCGTCGCCTGGACAGCGTGGGGCCGTTGGAAGGAAGAAGTCGGGCTGTACGGGGAGCCACTACCATTCGGGCGCTGATCGACGGTCGGCCTCGATCGGCGGGCCCGGGGAGATCCATGCGGATTGCGGTGGTGCGCGAACAGGGGATCGGCGAACGCCGTGTTGCCCTGACGCCCGAAGCCGCGGAGACGCTGGTGGCCGACGGGCATTCCGTGGTCGTGGAATCGGGCGCCGGTGTAGCAGCCGGCATGGATGACGAGGCCTACCGGTCGGCCGGTGCCTCGGTCACCTCCGAACCATCGGCGCTCCTGGCCGACGGAACCGTGGTGGTGTCGGTCAACGGCCCCGGGGACGACCTTCTGTCCGGGATCGGCCCGTCGCACGTTGTTGTCGGCCTTTTCGACCCCGTCTGGCGGCCTGAGGTCGCCGCTGGTTTCGCCCCGACCGGAGCCTCCATGATTTCGCTGGACCTCGTGCCGAGGAGCACCCGGGCCCAGGCCGTGGACGTCCTGTCGTCGATGGCCACCGTGATCGGCTTCCAGGCCGTCCTACTGGCCGCCGAGCGACTTCCCAAGATGTTGCCGCTCCTCATCACGGCGGCTGGCACAGTGAAGCCTGCCCGGGTCCTGGTGCTGGGAGCAGGGGTGGCCGGCCTCCAGGCCGTGGCCACGGCCCGTCGCCTCGGCGCGGTAGTGGAAGGGTTCGACATCCGAGAGGAGGCCCTAGAGCAGATCCGGTCCCTGGGCGCCCGCTCCGTCGACCCGCCGCCGACGTCCGACGGGACGATCCCCGCACCGGAGGCCATCCACGAAGCGCTGGCGCCCGTCGTGGCCGAAGCCGACGTGGTCATCGCCTCGGCCCAGATCCCCGGCCGCCGGAGCCCGCTGCTGGTCACCGCCGCCATGGTGGCCGGAATGCGACCTGGCTCCCTCCTAGTGGACCTGGCCGTCCAGCGGGGCGGGAATTGCGACCTCAGCGTGGCCGACCAAGAGATCGACCACGGAGGCGTGACCGTCCTGGCTCCTACCGATCTGGCCTCCGGGTCGGCCGTGACAGCCTCACGGATGTTCGCCACCAACGTCGTCAACCTGATCCACATGCTGGACCGAGACGGCAAACCGTTCGTCGATCCGGATGATGACGTACTGGTCGGCATGCACGTCACCGCGGGCGGTGAGGTCGTCCACCCGATGGTCCGGGCCGCGCTCGACGAACGAGGGGCTGAATCGTGACCCTGCTGATTGCCCTCACCTTGTTCGTGCTGGCCGTGTTCCTCGGGCTGGAGCTGATCAACAAAGTCCCGGCGACGCTGCACACGCCGCTCATGTCGGGATCCAACGCGGTGTCCGGCATCACCCTCATTGGGGCCATGGTCTCGGCCGGGATCGATCATTCCACGTTGACTACGACGCTCGGATTTGTGGCTGTGGTCCTGGCCACCATCAACGTGGTCGGTGGGTTCCTGGTAACCGGCCGGATGCTCGCCATGTTCACCTCGAAACGGGGAAAGCGGTCGTGAGCGCCGCCAACGTCACGTCGATCGCCTACCTGGCCGCCGCCGTCCTTTTCATCCTCGGCCTCAAGGGCCTTGGTCGGCCCCGCACGGCCCCCCGGGGAAACCTGCTCGGGGCATCGGGAATGCTGGTCGCCGTCCTGGCCACCCTGCTCGACCGATCGATCGTGGACTTCCGCGTGCTGGTGGCGGGCCTGGTTGTCGGTTCGGTCGTCGGTGCCGTTCTGGCCGTCCGGGTGCAGATGACCGGTATGCCACAACTGGTCGCCCTGTTCAACGGGTTCGGTGGCGGGGCCTCCGTGCTGGTGGCCGGAGCGTCGTTCCTGGAGGTAGTTGACGGGGGCCGGGTGGACGACCAGTTGGCTGTGGCTGCCGCGCTTACGGCACTCATCGGCATCGTGACACTGACCGGTTCGCTGGTCGCCTTCGCCAAACTCCAGGAGGTCCTGTCGCTGCGCGGCTTCCGTGGCCTGGGCTTGTTTCGGGCGGCCCTGGGCCTGGTCTCGGTGGGCGCCGGGGGGATGGTGGTGGTCCGCCCGGAGGACCTCGGCTGGTTCTGGCTCCTCGTCGGTGCGGGCGCACTGCTCGGGGTGCTGGGCACGGTCGCCATCGGTGGTGCTGACATGCCGGTGGTGATTGCTCTGCTCAACTCGTGTTCGGGCCTGGCCGCTTCTGCAGCGGGGTTTGTGCTCGACAATCCACTACTCATCATCGCCGGCTCACTGGTCGGGGCCAGCGGCCTGATCCTCACCCAGATCATGTGTACCTCCATGAACCGGTCCCTCTTCGACGTGGTGTTCGGCTCGATGGGGTCGGGCGGCACGGTGGTCGACGTGGACGAGGTCTACGGCGACCGGGTCACGTCGACCTCGGCCGAGGAGGTAGCGATGCTGCTCGAGGTGGCCGAGCGGGTGGCCATCGTTCCCGGCTACGGCATGGCTGTCGCCCAGGCCCAGCATGCCGTGCGCGACCTGATGCGAACGCTGAACGAGGCGGGGACCGAGGTGGTCTTCGGCATTCACCCGGTGGCCGGACGGATGCCGGGACACATGAACGTGCTGCTGGCTGAGGCTGAGATCGACTACGAGTGCTTGCTCGACATGGACCAGATCAACCCGACGTTCCCCCAGACCGACGTAACGATCGTGATCGGGGCCAACGACGTGGTGAACCCGTTGGCCCGGACCGACCCCGGGTCGCCGATCGCCGGGATGCCGATCCTGGAGGTTGACGCCTCGCGGACCGTGGTAGTCATCAAGAGGTCCCTGAGCCCCGGGTTCGCCGGAATCCCCAACCCGCTGTTCGCTGCCGACGGCACCCTGATGCTGTTCGGAGATGGGAAGACGGCAGTGCTGGACGTAGTAGCCGCCCTGCTCAACGCCTGAGGTCGGCTGCTCGGGATCCGGTTGCGGATAACACCGGTGAGACGGGGCTGGGAGACTGGTTCTATGCGGGCAGGGGTTCTCATGGCGTTGGCCCTCTTGACTGTGACCGGTTGCGGCGATGGAAAGCCGATTGAGTCAGTTGCGACAATGCCGTCGACCACCGCCTCGACGACCGCTGTTCCGACGACCTCATCGCCTCTGGCTACGACCGCTGTTCCGACGACCTCATCGCCTCTGGCTACGACCGCTGCTCCCACGACCACAACCACCACGTCGACCACCTCGGCACCCCCGGTATCCACGCCCACGCCGGAACCTGGACCTTCTAGCTACCCGCTGGTCTGCCGGCCGTGGAGCGGGGTCGAGAACCGCCCGGAGTTGACCGAACTGGAGCGGATCGCCCTCCACGACCTCTGGTGGACGTCGGGCTGGGACCTCGGTCTCGGGTGGGAGATCTCCGAGGCCCAGCCGTACCGGGGTTTATCGACGAACTTCGTCGACGTGGACAACGACCCCGACCTGGCCGTAGCCATCGAGCGGCGCGACGAACTGCGGCGCCTCAACCCGCACCTGAACGTGCTGGTGTCACTCTTCTACCGGGAGGGAGAGTACGTAACCAACGAGGAGGACCACCGCTGGTGGGAGCTCGGCCACTTCCCGCCTGACTCACCGTTCTGGATCCGCGACGAGGCGGGGATGCCGGTGCCCGGGTTCGGCGAGGACGCCGACGGGGACGGCGTGATCGAGGCTGGGGAGGCGCTCTCCTCGCTGGTCGACTTCCGGATGCCCGAGGTGATCGAGCTGGTCGCCCAGCGGGCCCTGGCCGTGCAGCGCACCGGGGTAGTCGACGGCATCATGCTGGACTGGTGGAACGAGCACGGCCTGACCGCCACCTCGTACCTGGACTGGTCGACCTTCTACATGACCGCCGAGGAGGAGTTGGAGTCACGGCTGGCGCTGATCCGTCGGATCCGCGAGCTGGTGGGCGACGACTTCCTGATCCTGGTCAACACCAACGAACGAACCGCGCCGCTGTCAGCGCCATACGCCAACGGGACGTTCATGGAGCTCTACAAGCCCGACTGGTCGGCTGGATACACGCGTGAAGCCATCATCGGCATCGAGGAGACCCTGACCTGGGCCACCGAGGCGTTCCGCGAACCACGGATCAACTGTCTCGAGGGGTGGCGTGTCGTCACTGACTACGGCAATGCGGCCGCACAGGTTGACGAGAGGAACTCCGAGGAGAACTTCCGGTGGATGCGCCTGTTCACGACGATGGCCCTCACCCACTCCGACGAGATGGTCGTCTTCGGTGACGACAACGCCGAACCCACCGTCGACCACCTACACAACTGGTACGACTTCTGGGATGCCGATCTGGGCCAGCCGGTCGGGCCGAAGGGGACAACCCACCAGGGAGTCGACGGACTGTTCATCCGCGAGTTCACGAACGGCTACGCCGTCTACAACCGGTCAGGTGTCGACCACGAGATCCACCTCCTGGATCCGCACATGTCTGTGTCCTCGGGCCAGGTGGGTTCCACACACCTGGTAGGGGACATGGACGGAGAGATTCTCCTGCGCTGAGTCAGCCGGCCCAGTTCGGGGGGCGCTTCTCCAGGAAGGCTCGCATGCCCTCCTTCGCCTCATCGCCCCGGAATAGTTCGGCCGACAGCCTGGCCGTCCAGTCGAATGCCTCGTCTACCGACATGCCGGGGACCCGGACCAGCAGCTGCTTGGTGGTAGCCAGGGCCTCCGGCCCCCCGGCCAGTAGGTCGGCAACAAACCCGTCGACGGTGGCGTCCAACTCGGCGGCTGGCACGGCCCGGTTGATGAGTCCCAGGCGGGCGGCGTCAGTGCCGGTCATCCGATTACCCAGCAACATCGCCTCAGCAGCGTCGGCCGGCCGCATCTTCGGGAGGCAGAGGACCGAGATCATGGCCGGGGCCACACCCCGCCGGACCTCAGTGAATCCGAACTTGGCCTCCTCGTCGGCCACTGCCAGATCCATGGCGGCGGCCAGGCCCATACCACCGGCTACGCAGTGCCCGGCGATGCGCCCGACGTAAACCTTCGGGGAGCGTCGGAACCGTTGGAACAGGTCGGCGGCGTCCACCCGGGCCGCCGGCTTCCCGTCCGAGGACCGTTCAGAAAGGTCGGCTCCGGCACAGAACACGCTTCCCCGGTTAGTGAGCACCACGACGCGCACCGTCGGGG